>JAJRVG010000131.1 GCA_021545595.1 Zetaproteobacteria bacterium
CCCATGGATTGCCACTGCTCGGCCATGGCTGCCGGATCATCGCCGTAATCGGTCGCATCATCCATACGCCCCTGTTTAAGCCGAACACAGTGGCCACCTTTCAGGTCAATGGCTGGAATAAGTTCAAATGTGCTGGTTACGGATTCCATTTCAGGAAAGCCTCCAGTAATGCCATGCCTGCACGCTGGCTTTTTTCCGGGTGGAACTGGACACCGATCATGTTGTTCTTGCCTATGGCGGATGCAAACGGGAATTCACCGTAGGAACAGACTCCCAGAATATGTTCCGGGTTTTCAGGTGCACAGCAGTATGAATGCACGTAATAGACCTGCTGGTTTTCCAATGGTTTCAGCACCGGATGAATATCTTTTTCAGAAGAGAGGAGAATATCATTCCAGCCCATGTGCGGGATTTTATAACCACGTTCCGGGTGTGACTCGGGGAAAGATTTTACCGTACCACGAATCAGGTTCAGGCCGGGGTAGAGGCCGAACTCTCTTGAAGATGTCAGCATCACCTGCATACCCAGGCAGATACCGAGGAAGGGGACACCTTCTGTACACTTCTCTTTGATGGCTTCGCCAAGCCCTGACTCTTTCAGAGCTTCAGCACAGTCCCTGAAGGCACCTACACCGGGAAGGACGATACGGGAGGTGTTGCCCAACTCTTCCGCTGTTTTAACCAGCTGAACTGTTCCGCCCACATGCTCCAGAGCCTTGGCAATGGAGTGCATGTTACCCATACCATAATCAATGAGCGAAATCATAGAACTTTACCTTGTTTGTGAAGTGCGGAAAAACTCCCCACAGGAAGTGGGGCGGGCGAAACCATTGAGCCCGTAAGCGTAGCAAGACCGCGCTCTTGCGGAGTGGTTCAAGGCCGAAGCCATGGATGGCACAGGCCGAATCAATTTAAAGCGCTCCTTTGGTACTGGGTATTCCCGTGACACGTGGATCGGACTCAACGGCCATGCGAAGTGCCCGGCCAAATGCCTTGAAAACGGTCTCGATGATATGGTGGTTATTGTCACCGCGTATGGCATCAATATGCAGCGTTATCCGGCCATGGTTGCTTATTGCCTGAAAAAATTCTTTAAACAGCTCAATATCGAAGCCACCCACTGTCTCTTTTGGAAAACTGATCTGGTATTCAAGTCCGGGACGGCCTGACAGGTCAAGCACAACACGGGAGAGTGCTTCATCCAGTGGAACATAGGCATGGCCATAGCGGACGATTCCTGCCTTATCTCCCACGGCTTCACGTAGTGCTTCGCCCAGACAGATGCCGATATCTTCAACCGTGTGGTGAGCATCAATCTCCAGATCACCTTTGGCATCAATGGTCAGGTCAACCAGGCCGTGGCGTGAGATCTGTTCAAGCATATGATCCAGAAAAGGGATACCGGTGTTCAACTCTGATTTTCCACTGCCATCCAGATTCAGTGCCAGTTTAATAGAGGTCTCTTTGGTATTGCGTTCAATAGTAGCCGTTCGATTCGTGGTGTTCGGACTCATGCTAAAATCTCCTTCAGTGCGGACAGTAGTGCGCCATTCTCTTCCCTGCTGCCGATCGTGATACGCAGACAGTTTTTTAGCAAGCCACCATGGCTGTTCATGTTTTTGATCAGGATATTTCTCTGTTTTAGTTGCTCAAAAACTTCATCGCTGTTTTTGATGCGAAGCAGGAGAAAATTGGCCTGGGATGGAAACAGTTCAATGCCGTCTATGGCTGACAATGCTTTGCCTACCCTTTCGCGCTCGCCGCATATCTCTTTTGCCTGTTTCTCAAACAGATCAAAGTGATCCAGAAAAAAGTCTGCACTGGCCTGAGTCAGGCTGTTGATGTTGTAGGGTAAACGAACCTTGTTCAGCTCACTGATTGTTTTTACATCGCCCAGGAGATAGCCCAAACGCAGGCCTGCCCAGCCGAGCTTGGAATAGGTTCTTAAAATAAGAACGTTTGGAGCAATCATATCTGTGTGGGTTCTGTCAGCAAATGGAAGATAGGCCTCATCGATAATGAGCAGTCCACGAAAGCCGGTTGCGATTCTTCTGATGCTGGATTCAGACCACATATTTCCCGTCGGGTTATTCGGGCAGGCAAGGAACGCAATTGATGCCTTCTCTCTTGCACACAATTGCAGAAATTTATCCGAATCAAGTGAAAAATCAGCTTCAAGGGGAACAGTTGAAACAGGGCGCTTTAACCAGCGTGAGATCAGATCGTACATGACAAATGTTGGTGCTGGTGAAACACATGCACCGGCATCTGCAGCCATCAGGAGCATCTGAATAATTTCATCTGAACCATTGCCGAGAAGCAGCTGATCTGCACTCAGGCCATCTTTGGCTGCAATCTTTTTACGCAGATTGTGCATATCTGCATCCGGATAGCGATTAAGTCCAACTTCACCAAGCCGTTTTAACCATGATGCCTTGAGCTTGTCCGGTAGTGGGAACGGATTTTCCATAGCATCAAGCTTTATCATGCCGGAGGAGTCCGGTACGTGGTAGGCAGCTAATGCCTTGATATCTTTACGAATCAAGTTATTACACCCGTGTGAGAGCATTGACTCGGATCATCCATGATCCTCGCCCTTCGGGTGCACTCTGTGCGTCCAAACGGCTATCCTGCCTTTTTGTCTGCCCCGTATCTGGCACTAAAAATATCATCTCACTACTCCTTATCAGCCAGGCGGAGCTCGATGGTAAGCGCATGTGCCTGCAGGCCTTCGCGGTGTGCCAGGTGTGCAGCAGCCGGCCCTACAGTGTGGACAGCCTGTCTGGTTGCGCGGATCACACTGCTCCTTTTCTGGAAGTCATAGACACCCAGCGGTGAGGAGAAGCGGGCAGTACGGTTGGTGGGCAGGACATGGTTGGGGCCTGCAATAAAATCACCAAGGGCCTCCGGCACAAAGTGGCCAAGAAAAATAGCACCGGCATGCCTGATCATGGGCAGAATTGAATCCGGATCATCCATCGCCAGTTCCAGATGTTCAGGGGCGATGGTGTTGATCACCTCCGCGGCCTCTTTTAGTGACTGAACATGGATAAGTGCACCATGTGTTTCGGCGGATGTGCGGGCAATTTCCGCCCGGGGAAGTATCTCAAGGTGTTTCTCAATGGCAGCATCAACCGCATCAATAAGATCAGGGTCTGTTGAGACAAAAATACTCTGGGCGGCTTCATCATGTTCCGCTTGAGAGAGGAAATCGGCAGCCAGCCACTCCGGATGACCTCCATCTGCAACGATGGCGATTTCAGATGGCCCTGCAATCATATCAATGCCACATGTGCCGAACACCTGACGTTTGGCAGCAGCTACAAATTTGTTACCCGGCCCAACGATCTTGTCTACTGAAGGGATGGTTTCCGTTCCATAGGCGAGCGCTGCAACGGCCTGCGCACCACCGACTGAAAATACACGCTGTACACCACTCACCCATGCGGCAGCCAGCACCAGATCATTGAGTTCACCTTCGGGTGTCGGCACCACCATAATAATCTCTTCCACACCGGCGACTTTTGCCGGAACGGCATTCATCAACACGGAAGAGGGGTAGGCGGCCTTGCCGCCCGGAACGTAGAGGCCAACCCGATCCAGTGGTGTGATCCGCTGGCCAAGGGTAAGGCCTGCATCGTCAGTATATTCCCAGTTTTCCTGCTTCTGATGTTCGTGGTAGGAGCGAATTCGCTCTACGGCCAGCTCAAGTGCCTGACGATCCCTGTCAGAGACAGCGTTCCATGCGGTCTGCATGCGTTCACGACCGATATTGAGTGTTGCGGTTGTGCATTCCCAATCATCAAACCTGGATGTGTACTCACACAGTGCAGCATCACCACGCTGTTTCACATCGCGCAGAATATCTGCAACCAGGTTCTGTATGTCATCACCGGTATCCGTTTCCCGTGACAGCAGTGTATCTAACTGTTCGTGGAAGCCGGGTTGAGTAGAACTAAGTCGAAGAATGCTCACAGGAACTCCTCAGGATGCGCTGTTGCGAGCAACAGCTTCACGAAGATTTTCTATAATGGGCTGAATCAGCGCCTTTTTTGTTGCAAAACTTGCAGGGTTAACAATTAGCCGGCTGGAGATGTCAAACATTGTAGTCTCTTCAACGAGCCCATTGGCACGCAGGGTGTTGCCTGTCTCGACAACATCAATGATTCGCTCTGCCATGCCCACCAGTGGTGCCAGTTCCATTGACCCGTAGAGATGAATGATCTCAGCCTGCACACTCAGTTTGAGAAAGTGCTGTTCGGCCAGATAATCATATTTTGTCGCAACACGGATTCGGCTCCCCTCTTTGGGAGCACCCTTCTCCACAAGCTCTTTCGGACCGCAGACACATAGTCGACAGATACCGATTTTCAGGTCAAGAGGTTCATAAACATGAGGGCGGTGTTCAAGCAGCAGGTCACGTCCGGAGATGCCAATGTCGGCAGCGCCACGCTCAACATAGGTGCAGACATCGGCTGCACGGATAATCAGGAAGCGAACCGTGGTTCCGTTGATGGTCGGGCCATCCACCATCAGTTTACGGGTTTTTCTGACATCCTCTTCGGGGAGAAGGTTCGCGTGCTCCAGTAGTGGCAATGTGTCATCAAGAATGCGCCCTTTTGAGAGGGCAATGGTGAGTGTTCTGCTATTGTCAGGCATAGAGAGGAACAGCTCCTGCCAGGGAATCTTCATCGGCACTTTGACGCTTAATATTGGCACCAAGTTTCATTAGTTTTTCTTCAATACGTTCATAGCCACGGTCAATGTGATAAACACGGGAAATAATCGTCTCACCCTCTGCAGCAAGTCCTGCCAGAACAAGGCTGGCCGATGCACGCAGGTCTGTAGCCATCACCGGAGCACC
>JAJRVG010000132.1 GCA_021545595.1 Zetaproteobacteria bacterium
AAACTGATCACGAAACTGAGGCCATCTCTCCTCTTGGATTGCACTGCGTGCCCGGCGCATGAGGTCGCAATAGTAGTGAAGATTATGCAAACTGTTCAACCTCGAACTTAAAATCTCCTTCGCCATGTAGAGATGACGCAGATAAGCACGGGAGAAATGGGTGCAGGTATAGCAGTCACAATCTTCCATGACAGGGTGCCCATCCATTTGATGTTTAAGGTTTTTTATATTTATCTTACCGTGATCGGTGAAGATGGTTCCGTTGCGTGCATTGCGTGTTGGCATGACACAGTCAAACATGTCGATACCACGATTAATGCCCTCGATCAGGTCATCCGGCGTGCCGATACCCATCACATAACGTGGTTTTTTGGTCGGCAGGTGGGGTGCAAGCGTATCCAGTGTTGCCAGCATCTCCTCTTTCGGTTCACCCACCGAGAGGCCACCAATGGCAATGCCTTCAAAATCGATCTCTGACAGTGCCTTCAGACTCTCCAGACGCAGGTCATCGTACATGCCGCCCTGCACAATGCCGAAGAGTGCCTGATGATTGTTGACTGGAAGATGTTCGCGGCACTCGGCAGCCCAGCGCATCGATAGTTGCATCGAGTCGCGCGCCTCCTCATAGGTGGCAGGGTAGGGAGTGCATTCATCAAAGGCCATGACGATGTCACTTCCCAGCTTTTTCTGAATCTCCATGCTCTCTTTGGGCCCCAGAAACCAGCGGGTACCATCAATGTGTGACTGAAAATGGACGCCGTGTTCCTCGATCCTGCGAAGTGCACCCAGTGACCAGACCTGAAAGCCACCGGAGTCGGTAAGGATCGGACGATCCCAGGCCATGAATTTATGCAGTCCGCCCAGTGTTTCAATATTGTCGGCACCGGGGCGAAGCATCAGGTGATAAGTGTTACCGAGAATGATCTGTGCACCGATATCATCGGTCAGGTCGGCCGGTGTCAGGCTCTTCACTGTCGCCTGTGTACCAACTGGCATGAAAGCAGGGGTCTCCACCACACCGTGCGGCAGGGTAAGGCGGCCGCGACGGGCGTGGCCGGATTCATCAGTTTTCAGCAATTCAAAGGTGAGTGCTTTTGGCACAGAAGAGGACATGGCGGTGCAGTATGCCTGCGTGGAGTGTGGATGGAAGCCTGAATAGGGGCTGCTTTTGCAGAGATTCCGTCTGAATCAGCTGTTTTTATGGTCAGGAGCTGTTCTGGCTGAACCCGGACTGAAACAGTTGATTGTCCGCGCTACGCAGGCGGCGGCTGATCTCGCGGGCTATATTCATTTGAATAATGGTGAACTGTTCGAGATCGTGCTGGTAGAGCTTGAGAAGGATGGAGCTTTGAAGCTCAATGGCATCACACGGTTCGACTGCCATCACGGATGCACTTCTCGGGTAGAGGTCGAGCAGAGCCATTTCACCAAAGCAGTCACCCTGTGAAAGATGCTTGAGCAGGTGGTCTTCACCGCCCCACTGTTTGTAAATAGCGACTTTACCGCGCTCAAGTACAAACATGGAAATGGCATCATCACCTTCATGGAAAAAATAGTTGTCCGGCAGCAGGCTCCGCATGGATGAGTGATCAATGAGAAACTTCAGTGTTTCCTTGCTTACACCCCCAAAAACAGGCATGGATTGCAGAAGATTAACACGTACCTGTTTCAAGCTGACTCCTCTGCTGATTTCCTGTGAACTAAAATGAATCTGATCGGGAAATGTGTCAATGAAACCCGTAGGACAAAGAGAAAATCATGCCTTAACATGCTGTCCTTTAGCTTATTAAAGTTTAATTTAATTTTCTGCCACACTTTTCGCACTTGGTGGGCTGTGAGAATACGTTCCTGTGGGCAATCATTCTCCTGCACGGTTCACAGAAGTAGAAGCCTCTCAGATTAACAAAAACAATCAGCCCGACCCCCGGAACCAGCAGCCAGTAGAGTCTGGCCGGGAAATGGAGCAGCCAGGCAAAGGTGAGCAGCATGATGCCCAACCCTGTGATAATTATTGGCCAGATACGCTTCTTGATTTTGATATCGATATTCACAGCAAATACAAAAAGTCGCGCTGCAATGAAAAGCACCCAGAAGAATGCAAAAAAGAAAACCATGTCACTTGTGCTCAATCTCTTACGCTCCCGGATGAAAAAACTGATCGTGCGAAGCCTAACGTATTCTTAATTCAAGGCACAGCGATTGGAACAGGTTTAATTACGGATCCATGGTGATCAGATTG
This sequence comes from Zetaproteobacteria bacterium, assembly GCA_021545595.1. Lineage (GTDB taxonomy): Bacteria > Pseudomonadota > Zetaproteobacteria > Mariprofundales > Mariprofundaceae > WSZY01. The sequence goes on from JAJRVG010000132.1 coordinate 2,240, forward strand.
AAAGACCCGCCAAATTTCTCTGGCGGGCCTTTTCTGCTGCCTGACTATGCGTCCTCAGGAGTCGTTGAGCCCCCTGTGGCTCCTGTGCTCACTTTGTTCACTACGATCGTGACGATTGACAGGGTTGCGGTAGCCGTGGTGTCTGGTTGCACGGTAATCACTCCAGTAGGTTCCACTGCGGTGATGACCGTAGCCACGGGCCACATAACGATCGTGACGCAGGTGTGCACGACGTTCAGCAACTCTGTACGCATGATGCTGCCTATAGGCATGGTGTCGTCTTACGACAGGCCTGTGATGGGAGTAGGCGTGATGTCTCACGACAGGCCTGTGGTGCGTCTGAGCGATGGGTGCCGGACGGTATTGATCAGCGATAATGGCACCGGCAATGGTGCCCAGCACAGCACCGAAGATGGCACCTTCGACAGCCCGGTTGCTGTTTGAGCCAACAGCGGCACCGGTGGCACCGCCGAAGATGGCTCCGGTGGTCATGGCACGATCCCGATAGGAAGCGGCCTGAGCAGGTGAAGATATAAACAGTGCTGTAGTCAGCATGGCTGCGATAGCTAGAGGTTTTTTCATAATAATCTCCTTTGGGGCGATGCCCTGATAGGGAGAATTATAAATTAGTTGATATTATCAACAATGTGTAAAAGTTGCGTGGATCGGGGAGATTTCCCCCGCCGGAGCCGATAACAATCCAATTGGTGAATCTGTAGAGGACAACAGAATCCACAGGTGAACCCCGGTAGTGCCAATCGATGGCTGCTGCTGACAGCCGCATGGCGCTTCCATATAGTGCGGCTCTATGGCGATTCGAGAAATTTTAATATATCCGGATGACAAGCTTCGTGAAGTGGCCAAACCGGTTGAGTTTCCACTTAGCGATGAGGTCAAAGCAGTGGTGCAGGATATGGCTGATACCATGTATGACGCTCCCGGTGTCGGGCTTGCTGCTACCCAGCTTGGTGTGGCGCT
>JAJRVG010000133.1 GCA_021545595.1 Zetaproteobacteria bacterium
GTAGATTTCATTTATCTGTTTATCGTATTATCGGCCCATTCCAGAGTCTATTCCAGTAAGGGGATCACCATTGGATCACAACTCATTTCCACATCAGGCATTCCGCGAATATGACATTCGGGGTATTGCCGGAACAGAAATCACCGAGTCACTGGCCTACAGTCTCGGGCAGGCCTATGCATCCATGCTGCCTGCCAATGAATCACGTCCGGTGATTGTTGCCCGGGATGTGCGCATCTCCGGCCCTGCCATTCAGAAGGCGGTGATTGAAGGGCTGCGTGACGCTGGCGCCAATGTGATTGATATCGGTATGGGCCCGACACCACTGGCCTACTACGGTGTCTTCCACCTTGATGGCGCCGGCTGTGTGATGGTGACAGCCAGCCATAATCCGGGTGCCTACAACGGCTTCAAGATGATGAAGGAGCGCGAGAGCCTGCATGGTGAAGAGATCCAGACGCTGAAACAGCTTATGCTGGAGCCACAAAGCAAGGCAGCAACACGTGGCTCGCTTAAATCCGTTGATCTGCTTCCCGATTACGCCGCCTTTGTCATTGGAGATATCCAGCTCTCCCGTCCACTGAAGGTGGTCATTGATGCCGGTAACGGACCATCAGGCATTATTGCAGCACCGGTTTACAGAGCGATTGGCTGCGAAGTGATCGAGCTCTTCTGTGAACCGGACGGCATCTTTCCCAACCACCACCCCGACCCTACCGTTGAAGCCAATATGCAGGATATCGCTGCCGCTGTACGTGAACACAAAGCCGATCTGGGTATCGCCTTTGACGGTGATGGTGACCGTATCGGCGTGGTCGATGAGCATGGTAAGATCATCTGGGGCGATATGCTGCTGCTGCTGCTCTCCCGTCATCTGCTGAAGGAGCATCCCGGCGCCACCATTATTTCGGAAGTGAAGTGTTCACAGCATATGTATGATGATATCACCGCCCATGGCGGTCAGGCGATTATGTGGCGGACCGGGCACTCGCCCATCAAGGCCAAGATGAAGGAGACCGGAGCACTGCTGGCTGGTGAAATGAGCGGACACATGTTTTTTGCCGACCGCTTCTTCGGCTTCGATGATGCGATCTATGCCGGTGCACGGGTGATGCAGGTGGTGGCTGACCAGACCCTGCCAGCCTCTGAGATGCTGACAGGCATCCCCGAAGCTGTCGCAACACCGGAAATAAGGGTGGATTGCCCTGATGAACGTAAATTCTCTCTTGTCGAAGAGGCAAAGGCCCACTTTGCCGGACTGGGCTACCGGATCATCGATGTCGATGGCATGCGGGTGAAGTTTGAAGACGGCTGGGGCCTGCTGCGTGCCTCCAACACCCAGCCAAGCCTTGTACTGCGCTTTGAGGCGCCCACAGAGGCGCGTCTCTCCGAGATGCGCGCCCTCATTGAGGGGTGGTTAAAAGATCATGCCTGAGCTCTTTTCAGAACAGAGACAGCTCGATGCTGCCCACCGGCTTTTCAGCCAGCTGGCACCGCTGCTTAATCGACGTATATCGGTACAACTCTGGGACGGCAGCCTGATCCCGCTGGGAGAGAACAGCGACCCTGGCTATTTCGTCTCCATCAGAGGGCCGGGTGTGCTCGGTTCGCTGATGCGCAGGCCCTCTTATGAAAACCTGCTGTTCCACTATGCCAACGGCAATATCGGCATCCATGGTGACCTGATCGACTTTGTAAATCTTGCCCGGCAAAAACAACCACGCGACCGCTCGAAAAAGGTCAGTCGCCTGCAACTTCTGAAAACCGCACTGCCGCTTCTCTTCGCGCCCGCTGACAGAATCAAAGTAGCGCACAGCTACGACGATGATGCGGTGGGACGTAACGAGTCGCGCAGGAAAAATATGGATTTCATCCAGTTTCACTACGATATCAGCAATGAATTCTACGCACTTTTCCTTGGTAGGGAGATGCAGTACTCATGCGGCTATTTTACCGACCCTGACAACTCCATTGACCAGGCTCAGTTCGATAAACTGGACATGATCTGTAAAAAGCTGCGTCTGAAGCCGGGTGAAAAGTTTCTCGATATCGGCTGCGGCTGGGGCGGGCTTGTCTGTCATGCTGCCCAGCATTACGGCGTGGATGCACACGGGGTCACGTTGTCGCAGAAACAGTTCGATTTTACCACAGAAAAGATCAAACGCCTCGGCCTGGAAGATCGAATCACCATTGAGCTTAAGGATTATGAGAAGCTGGAAGGCAGCTTTGATAAAATTTCCAGTGTCGGCATGTTCGAACATATCGGCATCGACAATATGCCGAAATATTTCCGGAAAATTAATTCGCTGCTGCGTGATCGGGGCCTGCTGATGAATCACGGCATCTCAAGACATGCCAAAGCGACAAAAAAAGCGGTAAAAAGGATCAGGCCGGAGCGCCGCCTGCTGCTGAAATATATCTTCCCCGGCAGCGAACTGGACAATGTCGGCCATACGGTTGATCTGCTGGAGATGAACGGTTTCGAGGTACACGATGTAGAGGCGTGGCGCGAGCACTATGCACTGACCTGCCAGCATTGGTATCAGGAGCTGATGCGGCACAAAGATGAGGCTATTGCCTTTGTCGGTGAGGAGAAGTTCCGTATGTGGGCACTCTATCTGGCCGGTGTATCCATCGGTTTTGCCGATGGCTCCATGCATATCTGTCAGGTGGTGGCCAGTAAACGGGTCGCCAAGGGGCCATCCGGACTGCCGCTCACCCGTGCGGATCTCTACAGTTAACAGCCGCCAACAATAAGTCAGACGCTCCGGGCGAAATAGCTGTCCGCCGCTTTCTGGGTGGCATCCATCGCCTGCTGCACACGATCCACTGCTTCGCCGTCATCATCTCCGGCAGCAATGAACAGCGGTTCACCGTAGACAAACACGCCACGGGTGAACGGTTTCGGAATATAGAAGTGATCCCATGACGAGGTGATACGCCACTGCCGCCTGGTTGCCCAGATCACGGGGCGGACCGGAAGCCCGGTTTTTTTGGCCAGCAGCACAGTTCCAACCTGCACCTTTTCACGTGGCCCTCCGGGCCCATCCGGCGTAATACCAAAATCACACTTCTCTCGCTGGAATGTTCGCACCATCTGCAACAGCGCTCTGGCCCCGCCACGGGTGGATGAGCCGCGGATTGTCCTGAACCCCTGCAGATGCAGTGTATCGGCAATATAGCCACCATCGCGGTGTTCGGAGATCAGTGTGTAACCACGACACCCTTTCAGTCCGGTTCCCATCATCAGGATACGTGCATGCCAGAAGGCGAAGATATGGCGCCCGGGATCAGCCGGATCGTAACGCCATCCGACATACTCCCAGCGAATCGTAGCCGACAGAAAAGTGATAATCGCTTTGACCAGTCGCGGTACCAGCCATCTTGTCAGTCGCTCCTTCATGCGGGTCTTCGGCCTCCTGAAGCCATAATTTCGATCTCAGCCGTAAACTTATCACCAATGCAGTGATGAAGTTAGCGCCCATGTATCCGGAAGCATATAAAACAGCCACGCTGCTCCGGTGACTTACGAACATACAACAGGTTACAGGGTATAGATCAATCTACCGAGTCCGCCTCAGGCCGCCAGAAACGGACCATTGCATCATCAACAACACACCCATCAAACTTACCATGCCACTGCCGGATCAGATGAATATCGGCAACACTATCCAGCAGCCTGAAACCGGTGCTGCCGCTCTGGCGCACGCCAACCGCATCACCACCCCCGCGCATCTCCAGGTCTGCCTCAGCCAGCTTCAGGCCATCATGGGTGGTAACAAGATGATTAAGCCGCTCTCTGGAGAGCGGTGTAGCATCCCTGCCGGGCAGCAGAATGCAGTAACCCTGCGCAGATGAGCGCCCCACCCGGCCCCTGAGCTGATGCAGCTGGGCAAGCCCATACTGTTCGGCCTGCTCAATCACGATCAAACGGGCCTCCGAAACATCCATGCCCACCTCCA
>JAJRVG010000134.1 GCA_021545595.1 Zetaproteobacteria bacterium
GAGGTCAGGTAATTGGCGGGCTGGATGAAGTTGAAGCTGCCGGTGTGACCGTTTTCCATGCGGGCACCTCTGAGAAAGATGGCCGGATTGTTAACAGTGGTGGGCGTGTACTGGGCATCACCGCACTGGGTAGAACCGTTTGCGAAGCTCAGGCTACGGTGTATGGGGCGCTGGAGAAGCTTGACTGGCCGGGCGGTTTCTATCGCAGGGATGTCGGTTTCAGGGCGATTGAGCGCGAATAGAAGCCGTTTGGCTTTTGCTCTGGCGATTTGATTGATTCGCAAAATATATGAATATATTTTACTTGAAGCATACGATAAAATACGGTTTTATCTTACTCACAAAAGCCGTATATTTATATGCGGAAAGGGGCGGTAGATGGAAAATATTAAAGTTCTGATTTTGATGGGTAGTAAAAGTGATCTCCCAATCATGGAAAAGACAAGTGCGCTGCTTGATTCCTATGGCATAGCGAATAAAACATTGATCCGTTCGGCTCACCGTACACCTGAGGCAACGGCTCAGGCGGTCAGGGATGCTGAAGCTGCCGGCTGTCAGGTATTCGTCTGCGCAGCAGGCATGGCAGCACATCTTGCCGGTGCTGTCGCGTCCAAAACGATCAAACCTGTGATTGGTGTGCCCATCGCTTCAGGCCCACTGGACGGGCAGGATGCACTTCTTTCTACAGTGATGATGCCTCCTGACATTCCGGTTGCGACGGTTGCTGTTAACGGTGCGAAGAATGCAGGCATTCTGGCTATTCAGATGCTGGCACAAAATGATGAGGCTCTGGCAGAGAAGCTGAAAGAGACCCGTGCAGCCCAAGCTGTTCCCCAGGACTAGCCGAAAACTCAATTCACTTCGGGTAGCCCCCCTGTTAAAACAGGGAGGGTTGATCGGACACTACACATCCACACTTCCCGGTATGGCGTGCCTGCCAGAAAGCAGACAAGCCATTCAGAGAATGCAGCGTTTTAAGAGGCGCAAAGAACCTTTCCTGCTTCTGGCAGATTCAAAACAGGCAGCCAGAAAATATATTCGCTGGTACCCGGGCTCTCTGCGCAGGCTCATCAAAACCCAATGGCCCGGCCACACAACCCTGGTGGTTCCCGGTAGACCGGGGTTGCCTGCAATCTGTTATCAAAAGGGGATGCTGGCAATTCGTGTTGATGCGGATGCTGCATGTAGAAGGCTGGCACGTGCTTGTGGTGGCGTGCTGCTTTCCAGTAGTTTGAACAGAAGGGGTGGCATTGTTCGCAGACCCTGCTATGGGGTACAGATGAGATGGCACAGTTTTTTGTCTGGCAGGGCCAACATGGGTGTGAGTGGTGGGGAAGCGTCCGTTATCTGCCGGGCTGACCACAGGGGCACGCAGACAATCCGCCAAACAGAGGTAAAAACCACGCCTTAATGTTTTGCCGGTGTTATGTCATGATGCGCCCGTCGTCAGGTTTGGCGCGGGGGAAAGATGATATATATTTTACTATTGGCGTTGATAATGATGGTTTTTGCCATGCTGCTGCATGACCAGACTGCTGATGCGGCATGCCGTTACCGATTATCTTAAGACCCTATAAAGAGTATATATTCAACACGGAGACCGGTGTTATCATAGTACCCGATTTTCAGTTCGACACAGGATTTTTACATGCCTCAATTGTATAAGAGCATAAAGCCCTTCTTGTTACGCTTTGCCTCCATGCCGCTGGCGATTGTATTGCTGATGGTTCTGGCCATCGCATCAATGATCGGAACCGTGCTGCTGCAAAATCAGGAGCAGGCCGATTATCTCACCCAGTTCGGGCCGGTCTGGTACTGGGTCTTCAGAGGCCTTGGGCTGTTCGATATGTACCACGCATGGTGGTTTATCGGTCTGCTCGGTTTTTTGATGACATCATTGGCTTTCTGTCTTTGGCACAATGTGCCACGTATGCTCAAGGAGATGCGTTCCCGCAAGGTGAAGCTCACCGACCATGCATGGAAGCGAATGCAGCATACCCATAAATTGACACTCCCTGACAGGGATATGGAGGCAGTGGCAGGGAAGGTGGAGAAGATTACCGGATGGCAGTGGCTCACCTATCAGGAGAAGGGGTTCACCTATCTGCGTGGAGACAGGGGGCGTTACCATAAATGGGGCTACATCCTTGTACACTCTGCTCTGCTGATTGTGCTGATTGGCGGCTGGATGAGCGTACAGTTTGGTTTTCGGGGTAATATGGCTGTGCCGGAAGGCGGTATGGAGAGTCGAATCAGCTATGTGAAAGGAACCGGCTCCGAGTCTCTTGATATGCCATTTAAAGTACGCTGCAACAGCTTTGAGATCAATTTCTTTCCAACCGGGGCACCAAAGGAGTTCCGCAGTAATCTGACAATTATCGATCAGGGGAAAGAGGTTCTTACCTCTGATATTATTGTAAATGAGCCGCTCTACTACAGGGGCGTGAGAATCTATCAGGCATCGTTCGGCGATGGTGGCTCAAAGATAGGTCTAAAGCTCTTCAGGCTCGATGGTTCTAAGCGGGTTGATGTTGTTAAGAGCGAAGTCTACAAGACCTATACTGATGCTGAGAGCGGCATCTCTATGGAGATTACCGATTTTAAGCCGTTCAATGTTGAAAACATGGCCGCACCCGGGGAGCCGAAAAAATTCCAGGATATCGGCCCTGCGGTCGATTTTGTTCTGCGCGGCCCCGGATTGAAGCCGGTGAAGGTGCGCAGCTTTATGAACCCCTTCATTGTTAATGGACAGAATCAGGGTTCACTGATGATGATCTCTCTGACCGGAGACAATCGTGATTTCCAATCATTTTTTCTTGGACCTGATCTGACCAAACCTAAGGAGTGGGAGCTCTTTCATGCCTTTAGTAAAAAGAGTTCCGGGATTGCCGACGGTGGTGGTATTGAGGTATTTAAGGCGGCTGTCAGTGAAGTTTACGGTGATAAGATGCCTGATGATTTCAGGGATGTTGGCATACGTACTTTGCAGGGGATGCAAATGCTTCCAAGTCTGCCATGGCCCTTTATTCCGTTGCTCGATGATTACGATCAGGTCTACTATACAGGCCTTCAGCTTGCCCGTGACCCCGGCATGAACGTGGTCTGGAGCGGTAGCGCACTGCTGGTTATGGGACTTTGTATCATGCTCTATATCTCACACCGTAAGGTCTGGCTGGTGATAGAGGCGCGGGAGAGGGGTATGCGTATTCGTGTTGCAGGCCTGGCAAATCGGAATCTGATGGCCTTTGATAGCGAATTTAATGATCTGTTAAGAGATCTGGAAGATAATCTGGGGCTTTCACAACAAGGAGCATCAGTATGACAGCAATAGCACTATCCGGTTTTTTCGGCACTATTCAGCAAGGGCGTGTCACGCATATCCGTTTCTGGACATATATTGGATTTTTTGCCGGTGCTGCGGCATTGGCATTCTTTGGTGACAGTGGTTATGACGAAGATGGATTTCTGATACGCTTTTTAAGTATGCAGGGTGTGATCTGGGGCGGTGCGGGAGCACTGCTTGGTCTGGGGCTCTCCTTTGCAACAGGGAAGTCCGGCCAGCGGAGTCCGTCTTTCATAGAGAACAGCGTGCCATGGCTCGATGGCCTGTTGCTGATGATGCTTTTGATGGCGGCGTTTACACTGCTGGAGCCCCATGAAGCGCTGATATCCTATGAAGACCAGTCCAACCTGATATCTGGCAGGATTGTGATGGCGATGAACCTGCTGTTTCTGTTTTCGGCAGTATGTTACATCATGTACCTGTTTGCCCCTGAGTCATTTATTGGAAAGATGGCGACCATGGCAGCTTGGGGTGGTGTCTATGCAGGGGGAACATCACTGTTCCTGCGCTGGTATGAATCTTACCTGTTTCTGAATGGTGATATTGGGCATGCGCCGGTCTCCAATCTCTACGAGGTATTTATTCTTCTTTTCTGTGTTACATCGAGTATCTACCTGACATTTGAGCGCCGCTATCAGGCCAAGGCTATGGGGGCATTTGTCATGGTTCTGGTTTCAGCCGGTGTGTTTTTTGGTATCTGGCTGGACTCAATCGGCCAGGCTGATATCAAACCACTGGTTCCGGCTCTGCAGTCGTACTGGATGAAGATTCATGTGCCGTTGAACTTTGTTGGCTACGGATCTTTTGCTGTCGCCTGTGCTGCAGGCATGGCATGGCTCTTCCGCGAACGCCTTGAACGCAGGGGCAGTGCCTCCATGTTGAAAATTTTCCCATCACTGGATCAGCTTGACCAGTTGGCATATAAGGCTATTGCTGTCGGTTTTCCTGCATTTACGCTGGCAACCATTCTGGGTGCGGCGTGGGCTGCAGAGGCGTGGGGCGGCTACTGGTCCTGGGACCCGAAAGAGACCTGGGCACTGATTGTGTGGCTGTTTTACGGTGCATATCTGCATGTCCGCATCTCCCACGGCTGGAGTGGTAAAACACTGGCCGTGTGGGCCGTGGCTGGCTTTCTGGTCACCCTCTTCTGTTTTGTTGGCGTGAATATGTACCTCTCCGGACTTCACTCCTATGGTCGCCTGGCCTGATTTGAAAAAAAGGGGGGAATCAATGAGACGCCCGTTACGTAAGGTGATTTTCCCCGCTGCGGGGATGGGGACCAGGTTCCTGCCTGCGACCAAGGCAACGCCGAAAGAGATGTTACCCATTGTTGATAAGCCGCTGATTCAATATGGTGTCGAAGAGGCGCTGGCGGCGGGAATGGGTAAAGTGATCATGGTTACGGGGCGTGGTAAACGTGCCATTGAGGATCACTTTGATATTTCTGCAGAACTGGAATCCAACCTCAACGAAACAGGTAAGCATGCCCTTTATGAAACGGTTTCTGCGGTTTCACGGATGGTTGAGATCTCCTATGTTCGACAGAAGCACGCACTTGGCCTAGGCCACGCCGTACTCTGTGCAGCCCCCTGGGTGGGTGATGAGTGTTTCGGCGTCTCTCTTGCCGATGAGCTGATCATCTCTGATGTCTCGGCAATGCAGCAGTTAAGAGAGGTGTATGAGCAGACGGGGGGCTCAGTTATTGGCCTTGCACATGTACCTGAAACCGAGGTGAACCGGTACGGTATGGTGGACGCGGTGGAAGAGGACGGACTGCTTCGGCTCAGGGATATGGTTGAGAAGCCTGCCGTTGGAGAATCACCATCCGACATGGCCATGATCGGTCGCTATATTTTCACACCACGGCTACTGGAACTTCTGGCTTCTACCGAGCGGGGTATTGGTGGTGAGATTCAGCTCACCGATGCTATTGCGCGTCTGGCTCACGAAGAGCCTGTCTATGGCGTATTGATTGAGGGTGAGCGTTTTGATGCGGGGAATCCGCTGGGCTTTTTGACAGCCAATACCATTTTGGGACTGCGACATCCTGAATTCGGGGATGCACTGCGCTCCATTATTAAGAAAAACCTTTGAACTATCCATTGCTGGCACTTGATGCCGCCCATGGCAGGGGAAGTGCTGTCCTGCTGTTTGCGGATGGGAAAATGCTTACCGCAGAGAGTGAAGGTGATCGATCCCACTCCCGCACACTTGTGCCGATGCTGGAAGGGCTCTTGAGTCGGGCAGACCTTGGGTGGTCTGATCTTCGCATGCTGGCGCTTGGCATCGGCCCGGGCTCATTTACCGGTCTGCGTATTGCGGCCGCAACCTTTGCCGGTATCAACGCATCACTAGCTCTACCGATACTGTCGGTCTCATCGCTGGCCATTACTGCTGCTCAGGCGGAGTGTGATGATGCGCTGTGGGTGCTTGAAGATGCACGGGCGGGAGAGGTATTTGTCGGTCATTATCAAAGCTGCAGGGCTATCACGGATGATTGCTGTATCAGCTGGGAGTCAGTGAAGAAAGAAAATTCTGCAAGCTATGTGGCGGTTTCGACACCGCCTCTGCCACTGTGGGGGTGGCAACGGCTGGAGATGCCATTTGCCCGAACAGAGGCACTGGCAAGGGTGGTCCGGGAGGCAATTCGGGATGTGAAGCAGGGTGATCTGCCAGGATATGTTCAGCCAGCCTATCTCCAGATATCTCAGGCCGAGAGGAATCTTAAATGAGTGATCGGGCATCAGTTCTTTTTGTCTGTCTGGGCAACATCTGCCGTTCGCCACTGGCAGAAGTGGTGGTGCGTGACCGGGCATCCAAACGGGGGTTGGACAGCCAGTTTGTGTTCGCATCTGCCGGCACAGGTAGCTGGCATATCGGCAATGGTGCGGATCAGCGTTCTGCAGAGACGGCAAGAAAGTACGGACTCGATTTGAGCCACCATGCTGCCCAGCAGATCACAGCCGGGACAGTTGATCGCTGGCAGTGGTTTGTGGCGATGGATGAAGATAATCGTGTGGAGCTGATAAACATGGGTGTGCCGGAAGATAGACTACTGCTGATGCGGCAGTTTGAGCCTGGCTTTGAGGTCATACCCGATGTTCCAGACCCTTACTATGGAGGGGAAGACGGTTTTGAAGACGCCTACAGAATGCTTTGTGAAAATGCAGACAGGCTGCTGGATTACCTGAAGGGGAGAGATATCCCTGAAGAGCCCCGCTTAACCCCCTGAAGTTGGCCCGACCCGAATTACCATCCTGGTAGAGAGCGAGCCCTCTTCTATAGATATAGAGCAGGATCGATTCGATTTCAGGAAGGTGAGTGTGTAGCGGCTTCCTTCACTGAAGGCGTTGATGAACTGCCACCCATATTTGGGCATTTCGGCGCGGAAAAATTTTGAGATGCTGGAAGACTTGTAGTAGCCCTCATATACGATCACACCAACGGCAAAGCCGGGAGCCTCATAAACTGAACTCTCATCATCTTTGCGGGAGAGTTCAACCGGAACGGGGATATCATCAAATTCGGCAACCATGCTTACAGGCGTTTCCTGTTTAACAGTTTCCCCAGACTTCGTGGACACTGGTTTCTTCGGGCTTCCTGCGTCCGGTTTTGACATCATGCCACACGCAGAGATGGAGAGTGCAAGTCCGATTAGAAAAGTTCCGGTTATAATACGCATGCTTTGCCCCCTTTAGAAAAGATCACAACTGACCCGGAAGGATGTGCATCTGTTCGGTTAAGTGCAA
>JAJRVG010000135.1 GCA_021545595.1 Zetaproteobacteria bacterium
GACCATCCCAGACCCACAAAGAAACCGGCAGTCATTGCCACTGCACCACCGCCAAGCAGCAATGATGCAATCAGCAGGAAGATCACTTCACCTGCAAACATATTACCAAATAGACGGAACGAGAGTGAAAGTGGCTTGGCAATCTCTTCAACCAACTTCAAAATCAGGTTAATCGGCATCACAATCGGTTTCAAAGGAAGTGGAACCAGCGAAGTGAACGGCTCCATCACCAGCTCTTTCATGAAATGAACCGGCTTCAACTTAAACTCATAATAGAGAACAAGAACAAACACACTCACACCCATCGCTGCCGGCAGGTTCAGATCGTTGGTCGGGACGGGACGGAAATGCTCAGCACCGAACAGATGAGCCACATGACCGATCAGGTATGCAGGCAGAACATCAAGTGTGTTACAAAGAAGAATAAAGATGAAAATTGTGAATGCCAGCGGCGCAACCAGTGGATTGTGAACCGGAAAGTTGTCATTCACGGTATCGTTGATAAAAGTTACAACGGTCTCCATAAAGTTCTGAGCACCTGTTGGCGCACCTTCAACAATCCTGCCTTTAAGCCAGATACCAAAACCAACCAGCAGTGTTGCGATGGTTACGGTGAGGATCATTGTATCTACATGAATCTGCATGAACGGATTACTTTCATCTACTACGTACGTCCAGTACTGTAGATGCGCTGCAATTCCATCACCGCTGTGCTCAGCCAATTCCACCACCCCTAACTAAAAATTCAAATCTCTGCTCTGTCAGCAATCCTGTGAAGTGATCTTCACAACATAGATGTAGCCGCCAACATAAGCAGTGAACATCCCCGCAGCCATTGCGAGAAGGTGAACCCCAATCTGGTTGGCACCTGTCAGTACCAGGACAAGCAGAAAAAAGCGAAGTGCCGCTGAGCGATATAACACCCCCCGACCATCAGCCCCCTCCACCTGAGATGAGCTCACAACACTCCGGGCAAGAAGAACACTGTTCAGACCTACCAGAATGCCACCTGACAAAATTGAGATCGCTATAATCTCACCCTGCCAGAACAGCGCAAAAACTGCCACAACGAGCGCAGAAAGAACCTGAATCCGGGCTACCCCGAAGAGCTGTTGCTGCCATGCGGTAGAGGGCTGCTGCCGAGTGTCAGACAAGCCGGAAGCCTCTCTCTTCAACAATCGATAACCCTCTTTTTTTGCGGTGGCGATTTCTAACAGCGGGCACGCCGAATTGCAAGCCCTGATCGACACCTGAAAATGACATATTCTTGATATGGATCAAGTCGCCACTGATGGAAAGGTTGTTACTTACTCGTAGACAGCACGCAGCCCGGCCAGATAACTCTCCGCCCGACTTCTGCCATCCATCAACATAACATCAGGGTCTTCCCCCAGCGCCTGAACTGAAGCACGGGCATACGCAGCCCGTTCCGACTCCTCCATCAGACCCCAGTCAGAAGCATCAACAAGTTTGTCCCCCGTCTTATCGAACCGGGCATCAACTGAGGCATCGTCATCAGCGATGGCTGCCAGCGGCAACGCAAACACCAGTGCGCACACTGCCACCAGCAGCAATCTTTTTAATTCCGGTAACTTAATAACGGTAGTGCTCCGGCTTGTAAGGGCCTTCAACCGGCACTCCAATATAATCAGCCTGCTCCTGTGATAGCGGTGTCAGGTTAACGCCAACCTTGCCCATATGCAGACGTGCCACTTCCTCATCCAGTTTTTTCGGCAGCGTATACACTTCATTTTTATATTCACCGTTTTGTCTGAACAGCTCAATCTGTGCCAGCGTCTGGTTGGTGAAGGAGTTGGACATCACAAAGCTTGGGTGACCGGTTGCGCACCCCAGATTCACCAGACGACCCTCTGCCAGCAGGGTAATACGGTTACCATTCGGGAAGATGATCTGATCCACCTGTGGCTTAACATTTTCCCACTCGTAATCTTTCAGGCTGGCGACATCAATCTCGTTATCGAAATGGCCGATGTTACAGACGATTGACTGATCCTTCATCGACACCATGTGGTCATGGTTGATTACGTGGTAGTTGCCAGTGGTGGTGACGAAGATATCGCCCTGCGAGCAGGCATCATCCATGTTGACCACACGGTAGCCTTCCATTGCTGCCTGCAGTGCACAGATCGGATCAATTTCGGTAACCCAAACAGTCGCACCCATACCACGAAACGCCTGCGCACAACCTTTGCCCACATCACCGTAACCGAGCACAACACAGATCTTACCGGCAATCATCACGTCAGTAGCGCGCTTGATACCGTCAAGCAGCGACTCACGGCAGCCATAGAGATTATCAAACTTGGACTTGGTGACCGAGTCATTCACATTGATAGCAGGGAAGGGAAGTTCGCCGCGCTCATGCATCTGGTAGAGACGGTGTACACCTGTGGTGGTCTCTTCAGTCACACCCTGAATGGCATCACGACGGGTAGTGTAGTAACCCGGCTGACTTGCCAGATGCTTCTTGATTGATGCGAAGAGATACTCCTCCTCTTCGGAACCCGGACTGTCCAGCACAGATGCATCCTGCTCAGCCTTGGCTCCGAGGATCAGCAGGGTTGTGGCATCGCCGCCATCATCAAGAATCATGTTCGGCGTGCCTCCATCATGCCACTCCATGATTGAGTGGCAATACTCCCAGTACTCTTCCAGCGTCTCACCCTTGTAGGCAAAAACAGGGATCTCTTCAGCGGCAATCGCTGCGGCTGCATGATCCTGAGTGGAGAAGATATTGCATGATGCCCAGCGCACTTCTGCACCGAGGGCTGTCAGCGTTTCAATCAGGACACCTGTCTGGATAGTCATATGCAGGGAACCTGCGATGCGCGCACCCTTCAGAGGCTGCTGGGCGGCGTACTTCTCACGGGTCACCATCAAGCCCGGCATTTCGGTCTCGGCAATGGTCAGCTCTTTGCGCCCCCATGCAATGGTTTCAGCAGACATATCTGCAACCTTATAATCGGTAAATTGTTCAGAATTCGGCATTCTCATACTCCTATATTCAGTCGTCTTATAAAAATATGAGCACAGTTATATATGTTGTTCGACTGAGCCTGGTACCTTTTGACACGGCACTGCAGTGCTCCTCAGTCTGTTTATTTAGAAATCGAAAAGATCATCCTGGATCTTTTCAATCAACGAAAAACAGAAACGTGGTTCTGTTTTTCTCACAAAATCAGATTCACTGATTTTGACTCCCCCGTTCTGGGCTCGACCCCTATTTCAAACCAATATCTTTGCAACCATTCCGGCGGCTGGATATTGCTTTCTGGCAAGGCGTGAGAAGCGCAGGCTCGCAGCATATGATTAATATGTGAGGACCCGAGCATCGCAACAACGCCGCCACGATTCAAAAGACAGGTGATCTGTGCGTTACAAACCGGCAGCAGCCTTAAGGGCATCGACCTTATCAGTCGCTTCCCAGCTAAATTCAGGGAGCTCACGGCCAAAGTGCCCATAAGCAGATGTCTTTGCATAGATCGGACGCAGCAGATCGAGTGCCTGCACAATACCTTTCGGACGCAGGTCGAATACTTCACGTACGATGTCGGCCAGCTTACCTTCATCAATCCTGCCGGTATCGAAGGTATTGATCATCACGGAAAGTGGATGTGCCACACCGATAGCATAGGCTACCTGCACTTCACAACGGTCAGCCAGACCTGCTGCTACAATATTCTTGGCCACATATCGCATCATATAGCATGCAGAACGATCCACCTTGGTTGGATCCTTACCGGAGAATGCACCGCCACCGTGGTGACCGAAGCCACCGTAGGTATCAACAATAATCTTACGTCCGGTCACGCCGCAGTCCCCCACAGGCCCTCCGATCACGAAGCGGCCGGTTGGATTGATATGGTAAGCGGTGCCACTGTGCAGCAGCCCTGTGTCGCCCAGAACCGGATTGATCACCTCATCCATAATTCCTTCAGAGAGGTCCTTGTGGTTGATGTCCGGGTCGTGCTGGGTAGAGAGTACCACAGCATCAATAGCGACAGGTTTGAAGTTTTCATAACGTACCGTCACCTGTGATTTCGCATCCGGACGCAGAAAGTTCAGCTTACCATTTTTGCGTACCTCGGCCTGTTTGGCTACCAGCAGGTGTGACAGGTGGATCGGAGCAGGCATCAATGCATCGGTCTCATTGCTAGCATAACCAAACATCAGTCCCTGGTCGCCTGCACCCTGGTCGAGGTCGAGACCTTCACCCTCATTCACACCCATGGCGATATCCGCCGACTGCTTATCGAGGCTTACCAGTACGGAGCAGGACTCCCAGTCAAAACCCATGGCTGATGAGTTGTAACCAATATCCCTGATCGCGCTGCGCACGATGTCCTGGTAGTCAAGTACGGCAGATGTAGTGATCTCACCGGCAATCAAAGCCAGGCCTGTGGTTACCAGAGTTTCGCATGCTACGCGTGCGTATCTGTCCTGCTCAAGAATCGCATCCAGTACGCTATCGGAGATACGATCAGCTACCTTGTCCGGATGCCCTTCTGATACAGACTCGCTGGTAAAAACAAAATCACGGTTCATACAAACCCCTTACACAATATCTTTAATTGGTATAGCTGGATAAACAGCGGCGCAGCCTAATCTCTGCAACAGTTAAATCAAACCCTAAAGTA
>JAJRVG010000012.1 GCA_021545595.1 Zetaproteobacteria bacterium
CAGGAAAAAGAATGACCCGAAATATGCTTCTCCGTCTTTCCTGTCATTGCCTATACGTTCCGGTGACAAATTGATTGCTGTCCTTAATCTGGCCGATAAGGATAAAGATGAACACTTCCAGCAGAACGATGTTGACCTTGTCACCATAATGGTTCAGGCAGTTGGTTTTGCGCTTGAAAATGCTCGTACCCATTCCGAACTCAAACAACAGGCAGAAACCCTATTGCAGAAAACCGATGCTCTGAAGGAAGAAGTTCTTTTACGGAAACTTGCAGAAAAAGAGCTTAAGAATCTAGCCCTTAGAGACCCGCTTACAGGGCTTCCCAATCGTTATATGTTTATTGACCGACTGGAAGTGGCTATTGCTCAGGCAGAGCGGAACAATAAAAAATTGGCTGTCATGTTTATTGATCTGGACCGATTCAAAAACATCAATGATACACTGGGTCATGCATCTGGTGATGAAACGCTGCGCGAAGTTTCAAAACGTATGGTAAGCTGCTTGCGAAAAACTGATTTGATTGCCCGTTATGGGGGTGATGAATTTACCTTTATTCTGACGGATATGACTGAAACCGAAGGTATTGGCAACGTTGCCAGCAAGATCAGAGATGTATTTCATCGGCCTATCAAACTGAATGGGACTGAATTCAGTATCGGGTGCAGTATTGGAATCAGCATTTACCCCGATGATTCAGATGATATTGATGGCTTGATCCAGCATGCGGACGCGGCCATGTATGCTTCCAAGCGGGCTAAGACCGACAGCGACTGAAGCAGGCTTATTAATTCCCAAATGACCTCTTTTGGTCGGAACGATCTTACCCACGAACAGTGGACGCTCCAATTAGTCACTTTGCTGCTGCTTCGAAAGCCAACGAAGACTCGTAACGAATCGTTAAATGCCACTTTCCATTACAATTTGCATTTAGCAACCGTTCAACCCATATAACAAACCCGTCTGCATACCCCTATTACATAAGGGCAACTTCATGTGTACAGTTCATCATCATGTCAAAATCGATCTTTGTCTGCCAGAACTGCGGTGCTGAACACCGTAAATGGGCGGGACAGTGTCTGGACTGCAGTGAATGGAACTGCATCGTTGAGCAGAATGATGCAGCGATCACTGCAAGAGTCGGTAGCAAGGGTAAGGTTCTTAACAGCTCATCTATCACAGAGATTTCAACCAAAGAGAGCCCACGCCGCAATACCGGTGTTGAGGAGCTAAACCGTGTTCTTGGTGGCGGGCTTGTCCCCGGCTCAGCCGTACTGATCGGTGGCGACCCCGGTATTGGTAAGTCAACCCTGCTTCTCCAGGCCTCCTCTCATCTGGCGGCCCTTGGTGGCATACTCTATATCACCGGTGAGGAATCGGTTTCACAGGTAAAGATGCGCGGTGAACGCATTGATGCACTGCATCAGGACCTGATGCTGATCTCTGCATCAGAACTTGAATCAATCATGGCAACCATTTCAAAACAGCGCCCTGCTGCCGTGGTGATTGATTCAATTCAAACCATGGTAACCAATCGCCTGACATCCGCACCCGGCACGGTGTCACAGGTTCGTGACTGTGCTGCAGCACTGATACAACAGGCCAAACAGCTGGGCCATGCACTTATTCTGGCCGGCCATGTCACCAAGGATGGCAGTATCGCCGGTCCACGCGTACTGGAGCATATGGTCGATGCCGTACTCTATTTCGAAGGTGACAAGGGGCATACCCACCGGATCCTCAGGGCGGTAAAAAACCGCTTTGGCCCGGCTGGTGAAATCGGCGTGTTCGAGATGAGCGACCGGGGGCTCATCGGTATCCGGGATGCCTCAAAACTCTTTCTTGCCGAGCGTGCCCATGATGTTCCGGGTTCCACCGTACTGGCCTGTATGGAGGGCACTCGCCCACTGCTGGTCGAGGTGCAGGCGCTGGTGGCTCCAACTGTATACTCTACGCCGAAACGTTCATCGGTCGGCCTCGACATTAATCGAATTGCCATGCTGGCCGCCGTACTGGAGCGCCGTATTGGCATTCCACTCGGCCAGTATGATATCTATGTTAATGTGGCAGGTGGCGCCAGAATCAGTGAGCCGGCTGCTGATCTTGCCGTGCTGCTGGCAATCATCTCCGCCTATCAGGAGAAGCCACTTCCATCCGATATGGCACTGTTTGGAGAAGTGGGCCTGACCGGTGAAATCCGGCCTGTCGGCAACCCCGAGGCAAGGGTGCGTGAAGCAGCTAGTCTGGGTTTCTCGAAGCTGCTTCTGCCGCGTGAAAATGAAACAAGGGTGCAGGAGTCGAATCTTGCTGTTACGCTTCGGAAATCTGCCGTCGGGCTCACATGTCTGCCGGCAAAACATCTATCCGAGGCAGTGCAGATAGCCTTGGGTTGATTACGCTTACGAGGATAATTTGAACTTCTTTGATTATATCCTGATCGCTGTTGTCGGACTCTCTGTCGTTCTTTCGCTATGGCGCGGCTTTGTTCGGGAAATCATTTCTCTCATCGGCCTTGTAGCCGCATTCCTTATTGCCAGCCGCACTTCCGGTCAGGCAGGTGATATCCTTGGCCAGTGGATCACCAATGGAACTGTCGCCGATATTGCCGGCTTTGCTCTGGTGTTTGTCCTTATCATGCTCATCGTCGGTATCGTTGGAGCCATTATCCGTAAACTTGTCGATATGGCAGATCTGACAACAACCGACCGTACTCTGGGTATTTTCTTTGGTGCCGCCCGGGGCCTGCTACTTATTTCGTTATCCTTCCTGATCTATACATCCTATGCCAAGCCCGATCAGAAGTGGATGAAAGAGAGCATGCTGACCCCGCACGCTATTGAAGCGGGAGATATGCTCGGCAGGGTCATTCCCGAAGGCTATCCTTTCTCCCGTCAAGGCAGCGCATCCGGGCCTTCAGCCACAGCAAAAGAGATGCCTCCGGAAAGCATGGCAGATAGAATCCCCATTGCAGATAAAAAAGAACTACAATCCATTATTCAGGATAGTATGAAGTGACGATGATGGACATCCACCTCCCCTCTGACCACGAAGCTGATGATCACTTCCACGATGAGTGTGGCGTATTCGGTGTTTACGATAATCAGGAAGCAGCCAACGTCACCTACCTCGGGCTTTACGCACAGCAGCACCGTGGTCAGGAGTCTGCGGGCATCGTCTGCACTGATGGTCATACATTCAGCAGCCATCGTGGCATGGGTCTGGTTGCTGATGTTTTCAAGAAGTCAGAGATCAGCGAACTGACCGGCAGAAGCAGCATTGGCCATGTCCGTTACTCCACTTCCGGTGAGTCCGGCCTGAGAAACTGTCAGCCATTCTCTTTTGAGTATGCTCATGG
This sequence comes from Zetaproteobacteria bacterium, assembly GCA_021545595.1. Classification (GTDB taxonomy): domain Bacteria; phylum Pseudomonadota; class Zetaproteobacteria; order Mariprofundales; family Mariprofundaceae; genus WSZY01. The sequence goes on from JAJRVG010000012.1 coordinate 3,354, forward strand.
TGGTATTGCCATGTGCCACAACGGCAACATTGTCAATGCGCCGGCTCTTCGCAAAGAGCTTGAAAAGGAAGGCTCTATCTTCCAGTCAACCTCTGATACCGAGGTCCTGATCCATCTGGTTGCCAGAAGTAAATCGCCAGCAACACGTGAACGTCTGGCAGAAGCAATTAACCGACTACGAGGTGGTTTCTCACTGCTTGTGCTGACCGAATCGAGTCTGTTTGGCGTGCGTGATCGTAATGGCATTCGCCCACTGGTACTCGGCAAGCTGGATGGCTCATACGTTCTGGCATCTGAGACCTGTGCATTTGACCTGATTGGTGCCACCTATGAGCGTGATATTGAGCCGGGCGAGATGGTGCTTATTGATGAACACGGTATTCAGAGCCTGCGCCCGTTTGACAGTGCCACGTCGAAGTTCTGTGTCTTCGAATATGTATACTTTGCACGTCCTGATTCCAACCTGGAAGGTGTCAATGTATACCATGCCCGTTACCAGATCGGTGTTGAGCTGGCCAAAGAGTCTCCTGTTGAGGCCGACATTATTATCCCAATCCCTGACTCCGGCGTACCACCAGCCATGGGTTATGCAGAGGAGTCAGGTATTCCATTTCAGATGGGCCTGATCCGGAATCATTATGTCGGACGCACATTCATCGAGCCACAGCAGTCGATCCGGAACTTTGGCGTAAAATTGAAGCTGAACCCGATCCGCAGGCTGATTGAGGGCAAACGGATTGTTCTGGTGGATGACTCCATTGTCCGTGGAACCACAAGCCGTAAAATTGTTGAGATGGTCAGGGCTGCCGGTGCCAAAGAGGTGCATATGCGTATCTCCAGCCCACCAACCAAGCACTCCTGCTTCTACGGCATTGATACACCCAATGAGGATGAGCTTCTGGCCAACAAGATGGACCTGGAAGAGATGTGCAGGGCCATTAATGCCGACTCACTCGCCTTTGTCTCATCCGAAGGCATGTACCGTGCCGTGGGCAAGCCCCGTGATCTCCACTGTGATGCCTGCTTCTCCGGTGATTACCCGGTGCCCATTGATGGACCACGCTCACCGCAGCTGTCACTGCTTAGATTCTTCAGCCGGAGGCCATGAGTCACCCCACGATTGTACTTCTGCACGGGCTGTTCGGCTTCAGCCGCATTATCTACTGGGACTATTTCAATGGTGTTCAGGATCTTTATGAACAGCGGGGCTTCCGGGTTATCACACCACGTGTGCCGCCTGCCTCCGGTATTGAGACTCAGGCCATGTCACTTGCCAGACAGCTTGAAAGCGAGCGTGGCCCCCTGCACCTGATAGGTCACTCAATGGGTGGGCTTTATGCACGCCATTTTATTACTCATTGTGGTGGCCACAGGAAAGTCCACAGCCTGATCACGCTCGCAACACCACACAGGGGTTCTTCGGCTGCTGATTATATCTGTAGAAGCATCTCACTTTACAGGCTGTTTGATGGCGTACATGAACTGACCACCGGACATATGAAAAGATTCAACGAAATCACCCCCGATTCTGCTGAGGTACGCTATCGCAGCTACTCATCCAGCCGACCCGTGAGTGAGCTGCCCTGGAGCGTCAGAGACCTCGGTCGCATTATTCAGGAGGCAGAGGGTGCCAATGATGTGCAGGTATCAGTGACTTCCGCCATCTGGGGTGAACATGTCAGGACTCTCCATGCTGACCATTTTGAAGTGATCGGCCAGAATTTCTGGCTAAATCCGTTTCAACAGAGATTAAAGTTTGATCACCTTGCCCTCTACCACGAGATTGGAGAGTGGATAGAAGAGCATCCGGAGTAGTCTGCTCCCGAATAACGCTTCATGGTTCAATTCACAGATAAATAGAGCTAAGCTTCGCGCCAATTCAAACAGAGGTCATACCGATGGATATTGATGTAAATAAAGTAGCGATGCTGGCTCGCATCCGTCTGACAGATGATGAGGCTGCTGAACTGGGACCGCAGCTCTCCGGTATTCTTGGTTATATTGAAACACTTTCTGAAGTGGATACCGAAGGTGTTGCCGCCACAGCACACCCGCACGATGCAGCAATGCCCCTGCGCGCCAATGTTGTAACCAACACAAACCGAAGGGATGAGCTTCAGGCTTCTGCCCCCCAAACTGAATCCGGCCTCTATGTTGTGCCGAAAGTAATCGAGTAAACCATGCCATTTAGTTCCCTGTCTGAAATCAAATCCCGCCTGGATGCAGGTGAAACCTCCGCTGTTGAAGTAGCTCAGCTCTACCTTGGCCGCATTGCTGCTCACAACGGTTCTCTGAATGCTTTTGTACACATTGATCCGGCTCACGTACTGGCTCAGGCCGAAGCATCTGACAGATATCGCTCAGAACATGATGCCCCCCGCCCGCTTGAAGGGCTACCGATTGCTGTGAAGGATATTTTCTGCACACAGGATGGCCCTACCCGCTGCTGCTCCAGGATTCTGGAAGATTTTCACGCACCTTACGATGCGCAGGTGATCACACATCTGAAAGAGGCCGGAGCTGTTCTTGTTGGTAAAACCAATATGGATGAGTTTGCCATGGGCTCATCGACTGAGACATCTGCATTCGGCCCGTGCCGCAACCCGTGGGATATTGAGACCATTCCGGGCGGCTCATCCGGTGGCTCTGCTGCTGCAGTTGCCGCAGCACTGACACCGGCAGCTCTGGGCACCGATACCGGCGGCTCCATTCGCCAGCCTGCTTCACTTACCGGTATTACCGGCCTGAAACCAACCTACGGACGTGTTTCACGCCGGGGTATTATTGCATTTGCCTCTTCACTTGATCAAGCGGGAGCGATGACCCGCACGGTAAAAGATACAGCCATGGTCACTGCCGCCATCTCCGGCCACGACAGCGGTGATGCAACATCGGTGGAGAGCGCGCCGGTCGTTGACTGGCTGGGTGCATGTGATGTGACCGATATGAAAGGTCTCAGGATCGGCCGTCCAAAAGAGTATTTTATCGAAGGCATGGATGCCGGGGTTCGGGCTTCTGTTGAAGCAGCCCTTGAGAAGTGCAGGGAGTTAGGAGCAGAGATTATCGATATCTCACTTCCGCACACGAAATATGCAGTTGCAGCCTACTACGTGATCGCGCCATCAGAAGCCTCAGCCAACCTCTCACGTTATGACAGTGTCCGTTTCGGCCATCGCTGTGATAATCCTGAAGACCTGTTGGATATGTATACCCGCTCCCGTGATGAGGGTTTCGGCTCTGAGGTAAAGCGCCGCATTCTGACCGGTGCTTTTGCACTCTCATCCGGCTACTACGACGCTTACTACCTGAAGGCTCAGCAGGTTCGCACACTGATTCAGCAGGATTTTATCAAGGCATTTGAACAGGTGGATCTGATTGCCACGCCGACCAGTCCGATCACTGCATTCAAGCTGGGTGAAAAGACGGATGACCCGTTGACCATGTATCTCTCTGACATCTATACCATTGCAGTCAATCTGGCCGGCCTTCCCGGCCTCTCCCAGCCCTGCGGCTTTGTGGATGGGATGCCGGTCGGTCTGCAGTGGATTGCACCTGCATGGCGTGAAGAGAGTGTTTTAAGTGCCGCATCGGCTTATGAGGCTGCTACAGAGTGGCATAGCAGAGTACCTGCTGCCTTTGGCAGTGACGGAGGTGAATCATGAGCTGGGAAGTTGTCATCGGGCTTGAAGTTCACTGCCAGATTAACACCAGGACCAAGGCTTTCTGTGGCTGCTCAACCAGATTCGGGGCAGAGCCGAACACGCAGACATGCCCGGTCTGCCTGGGCATGCCGGGACAACTGCCGGTGCTCAATACAGTAGCTGTTGATAAATCAATTCTTACCGGGCTTGCCATCGGTGCGAAGATCAATCTTGAGTCCAGATTTGACCGGAAGAATTACTTCTACCCGGATCTTCCCAAAGGCTACCAGATCTCACAGTTTGCCGTTCCAATCGTGGAGGGTGGCCACATCGATATTCCAGGCAAAGATGGTGAAAAACGGATTGGTGTTACGCGTATACATATGGAAGAGGATGCAGGCAAATCGATGCATGAGGGGCTGGAAGCCGTTTCCCATATTGACCTGAACCGTTCCGGTGTCCCGTTAATGGAGATTGTTTCCGAGCCGGACATGCGCAGTGCCGATGAGGCGATTGCCTACCTGAAACAGCTGCACCAGCTGGTTCGGTTCCTTGAAGTTTCCGGGGCGGATATGGAGAAGGGTCAGTTCCGCTGTGATGCCAACGTATCGGTACGCCGCCCGGGTGAACCATTGGGCACACGCACTGAACTGAAAAACATGAACTCATTCCGTTTCATCAAGCAGGCCATTGATTATGAAGTAATGCGTCAGATCGAGGTTATTGAAGATGGTGGCAAGGTTGTTCAGGAGTCACGCCTGTGGGATTCGGTAAAAAATGAGTCCCGCTCCATGCGCAGCAAGGAAGAGGCCCATGACTACCGCTACTTCCCCGAGCCTGATCTGCCACCTCTGCGCGTTTCACAGGAAGATGTTGATGCGATCAGGGCGGGCATGCCTGAGCTGCCGGGCCAGTTGCGCAGACGCTTTGAAACAGAGTTCGGGCTCTCCCCTTACGATGCGGATGTTCTCAGCCAGACCCGTGAACTTGCATCATGGTATGAGTCACTGGTTGCCGCACATCCGGCTGACCCGAAACGTTGTGCCAACTGGATGGCCAATGAGCTTCTGGGCCGCCTGAAAGAGGCTGGTAAAGAGATTGAAAATTCACCAGTATCAGCTGAATCACTGGCCGGACTTCTTGATCGTATTGCCGATAACACCATCTCCGGCAAGATTGCCAAGGATGTTCTCGATGCCATGATGGAATCAGGTGCGAGTGCTGATGCCATTATTGAAGAGAGAGGGCTGAAACAGGTCTCCGACAGTGGCGCTATTGATGCCATTATCAGAGAGGTGATGGCTGCCAACCCTGAACAGGTTGAGGGCTACCGTGGTGGCAAAGATAAACTGATGGGCTTCTTTGTCGGTCAGGTGATGAAGGCATCCAGAGGCCAGGCCAATCCGGGCGTGGTAAACCAGCGTCTGAAAGAGCTGCTGAAAGGGTAATAGCCCACTGCTGTCCCACATAAGCAGTTGTTTACCACGAAGGCCGGTACGAAGAAGAATGAATACAGGCAAAAAGATTAACCACAGAGGCACAGAGAAGGAAGAAAGCAGGTAAAAAAGGTCAACCACGAAGGTATGGGGTGGACCCTCTGGGGTATAAAGTTAAAACAGTACATAGGTAAAGATTCTTCTCTTTCTCTGTGTTTTTGTGGTTAAATATCTTCATGGATTCCGGCTTTCGCCGGAATAACAGAAGTGGTCTGAAAGGGGAAATTAATCATATGACCTCATACTGGGCTGGACCCGGTATCCACTCAAATGTTACAAAGAATGTGAGCCTGTAAATCCTTCTGTGTAAATTTATTACCTAAAACTTCTCAGGCATCCGATCTGGAAACTCAATCATAAACCGGTTGAGAGCGGCTTTCCAGTTGTGAATAGGCATCGTCCATTTTTTGGATGCTGACTCAATGGC
>JAJRVG010000136.1 GCA_021545595.1 Zetaproteobacteria bacterium
TGATAACAGGAACATCTGCTTCAAGATAAGGTAAAAGCGCTTCGGTGTGCTCAGTCAGCAGTGGCCCGATGATCCAGTCCGCACCGTCTGATATGAGTTGTTTGTATGCGCTGACAGTACGTATTGCATTATCACCTGTGTCTTCGATGTAAAGATATACCTTGTCTCCATATGCTTTGGTGGCCAGAGCCAGCCGGATACCACGAAGTGCCTTCTCACCATAATGTGCGTACTTACCGGTTAACGGCAGCAACACACCAATGGTGGTCTGTTGCGTGATGCCCGATGCCCACCTCTCTATCTTCCGGGTAATGGCGTGGAATGGCATGCTGACTGAGAGAAGTCCGGCAATGGCCCGAACCCCATCAATATCACCGGACATCAGCCGGATTCTTGCAGCGTAAAGATAGAAGGTGATCTGCTCTTTTCCAGGCAGCATCCCCTCATTATGAAGCCTGGTGATGCTTTCAAGTGAAGCTCTGTTCGCAGCCGATCTTAACCAGTGCTCTTTTCTATTGGTATCAATATCAGCAGCGGCAAGGAACCACTGGATGGACTCCCATTCAGGCAGGCGCTGGGCGATGGGAGCGCCGTTGTCCAGAGACTCCTCAGCCAGTTCGCGGGTCAGCCTCGGATGTTTAAGCAGTTTGACGTATTCGGCCAGCACCTGACGATCATCTCCGAGGTTGCTCCACCACCTGGCCAGCCATGAATGGGTATAGGGAACCAGGGCATGAAGTGGGAATTGCTCAATCAGGCTCTCTGCTTCAGCAGGCCCCTCCGGGTACTGGAATTCAAGCAGCAGTTCAACGCGTCGGAATGCAGCCTCTTCATTTATCGGGGGTGGAGCCAGCTCGGCCAGTTCGCTCAGTCCCGCAAGTGCTGAGTCTATCTCACTGTAGACCCTTGCCAGCTCCAGCAGATCCTGAATCTCACTGGCAGTTTGGGGCGGTGTGTCCAGGCGCTTGAATGGGTGCTCTACAGCAGGTTCAACCGGTGTGATCAATGCAACCTCTTTTTTCGGTGCGCAGGCATTCAACAGCAGTACTGAGAGCAGAAGAAGGGCCAAACCAGTACCGTGCAATGGGGCTTTTCCGGCTTCTTCCACGCGGGGCGTTGCGGTGGATTGAGTCCACAGATAAGGTAGAGAACGCATGAAAACGGAAGATAAACATCTCAAGGGAGAAGGCCAGCTATTCATTGTGGCCACACCTATCGGAAATCTGGGCGATATGACCTATCGGGCAGTTACAACACTGCAGGACGTTGACCTGATTGCGGCTGAAGATACACGGGTCAGTTCAACGCTGCTCTCCCATTATGCCATATCAACGCCGATGCTGGTATGTCATGAGCACAATGAGGCATCTGTGGCAAAAAAGATTATTGAACATTTGCGGGCAGGCAGGAGCGTGGCATTGATCAGTGATGCCGGAACCCCGCTGATCAATGATCCGGGTTATCGTCTGGTCAGGGGAGTTCGCAAGGCCGGGTTCTCCGTGACGCCTGTGCCCGGCGTATCGAGCCCGATTGCAGCCCTCTCTGCTTCCGGGCTGCCAACGGACCGGTTTGCCTATATCGGCTTTCTGCCACGTAGTGGAAGAGCCCGGAGTGAGCTCATCTCCGAATTGGAGGTGGCCGCTCATACTCATGTGTTGCTTGAGTCTCCCAGACGTCTTGTTAAAACGCTTGAGGATCTCTGCTCCAGCAATATGTCTGATCGTGAGATCTGTGTTGCCCGTGAACTGACCAAGCTGCATGAGACATTTGTCTGCGGGACGCTCGCAGAGGTCACGCTGTATTTTAAAGAGCATACTCCACGGGGTGAGATTGTGTTACTGATCGGCCCTGCTGCCGAGCGTGAGGTAACGGATGATGAGTTGATCAGAGCATTGTCAGCTTCAAAGATGGTGTCTCTGCCTCCTTCTAAACGGGCGGGCAGTGTGGCAAGAGCGTGTAACGTACCAAAGTCCCGGGTCTATTCACTGCTTCTGGAGATGGAGAGGTGACTACAGAGAAGGGGCAGCGTGGAGAGGATCGGGCTGCCCGCTACCTGAAGCTGCGCGGCTATAAAATTATTGATCGCAACGTGCGTGCTGGCAGGGGTGAACTGGATATTGTCTCGCTAAAGAATGATACCCTTGTCTTTGTTGAAGTGAAGGCTCATCAGAGCCGTGAACAGGGGCTTTTGGCCGTGAATGATGATAAGTGTGAGCGCCTGCGTTCTGCAGCGAACGCCTATCTTGGAAAGATGCCCCGGTTTACGGGATTGCAATGCCGCTTCGATTTAATCATCCTGACGCCGAGAGGTGGTATTAATCCATTTCCTCATGTTGAGCATTTACAGGACATTTTCAGGTAGGAAGGCAAATGAAAGAGATTATCAGAGAGGCTATGGAAGCCGGGGTTGATCTGCGCAGGGCATGTTTGAACAGCCTGGATGAGCCTTTGCTGAAGGCTGCTGATGCCATGGTTGCCTGCCTTGAGGGTGGCGGCAAGATTCTGGTTTGTGGCAATGGCGGATCAGCTGCCGATGCGCAGCATTTTGCCGGTGAGCTGATAAACCGTTTCGAAATAAACCGTCCGGGACTGGCGGCAATCGCCATGACGCATGACGCTTCTGTCATCACCAGTATTGCCAATGATTTTTCCTTTGATGATATTTTCTCCCGTCAGGTTGAAGCATTGGGGCGTGAGGGTGATCTGCTGCTGGCGATTTCAACCAGTGGCAACTCAGCCAATGTAATCAAGGCTGCTGCGGCAGCGGAGAGCATCGGTATGAAAACAGTTGCGTTGACCGGTCATGACGGCGGAGTGCTCGGAAGACATTCCGGTGTGTCTGTTCACCTGAATATTGCACACCATTCAACACCCCGGGTGCAGGAGATGCATATCACCCTCCTTCATATCATCTGTTCACTGGTTGATGAGATGATGTTTGGCGACAGCTCATGAGCACTCGTCCCCTCTCATTTTCTTCACTGAGAACGGTCCCGATATCGGAGAGAAAAGCCGATACCGATGAGCGGGATTACGGGGCGCCGTACAGTGCCAACGGCACACTTTCTGACCTGCTTTGCAGTCTGCCGAACCTTGGTGCCGGTGCCGACCTGTTCCGGTTAAGAGATGCGATTGTTTCAGCCCATCGACATGGACGGAAAATTATTATCGGCTGTGGCGGCCATGTGATGGATGCAGGTCTTAGCCCCCTGCTGGCAAGACTGATAGAACAGCGCCTGATCTCCGGCATTGTTCTTACCGGAGAGGCCCTGCTTCAGGATGTGGAGATTGCCATGGTTGGACAGACACTCTCCTCCCGTGATCAGGATCTGATTGATGGCCGCTACTGTATGACAGAGGAGACCGGACGTCTGATTAATGATGCAGTGAATATGGGTTCGGTTGAAAACTGGGGATTTGGCACAAGTATAGGTAAAAAACTGCTGGATACAGAGTTGGAGCACCTTGAGCACTCTGTGGTTGCAACGGCATGCCAGTGTGGAATTCCGGTGACGGTTCACCCAACTATTGGTGCAGATGCTTTTACCCTGCACCCCCAGACACATGGAGAGTCGCTGGGTTCAGCAGCAATGTACGACTTCAGACTGCTTGCCGGCATGATGGCTGAAGCCGGCGGTGGTGTTGTGCTTAATGTGGCATCAGGCGTTGTCTTGCCGCGTCTCTTCCTCCAGGCAGTTGACGCGGCAAGGAATCTGGGTAAAAAGGTGGAGGGGTTGACTACAGCTGTGATTGACCCGTCGGCCTCCACTTCCTCGGTGGCCGATGTAATGAGACGTCTCTCTCAGCCTGATGGTGAAGGCTACTGGCTATCAGGACCGGATGAGATTCTTTTGCCTCTGCTGTTCGGATCTGTAATTGATGTTTTGGGAGATGATGTCGACTGATGATACGATATGCCTGTAGAGTCAGCATGGTGAGGTGAGTATGGAAGATCAACCTGAAAATATGAACCCTGATAATCCAGATCCGTGGAACAAACGGGAGGAAGAGTCTTCACGAAGGCTCTATCTTCTAATCACACTGCTTTGTCTGCTGCTGGCGTATATTATTAGTGGAAGTGCCAGATAGTTTTAACAGGAGTTTCTATCATGCTTAATCGGATTTTACTACTTATCATCTGCATCGGCATGCTTTCATCATGTGTTACAACAGCCATTGTCGGGGGAACCGCTGCGGGGAGTATGGCGCATGATGAGCGAACAGTCGGCCAGCATATTGATGATGTGGCCATCGCATCCAGGATTGATGCATTGCTGATAGCTGAGAAGGAGATGCCTTCGCGCTGGGTAAGTGTGGAGGTGATTGAAAATGTTGTCTGGCTGACAGGTTACCTGCCAAGCCAGAAGCATATTGATCGTGCAGTTCATATCTGCCGGACCGTAACAGGTGTGCGGGATGTGAAAAGTGAGCTGCATATTGGTGAACCATCAACCGGAAGTCTCTTTAGTGACAGCTGGATTACCACAAAAATCAAAAGCGCACTACTGGATGATAAGGTTGTTTCAGGTTTCTCCATCCATGTTGAAACAGTTGATGGAAGGGTCTATCTGCAGGGGATTGTGGGAAGCAGCGAACAACGATACAGGGCCAAGGATATTGCCCGTAACATAAGTGGCGTCACTGCTATTGTTGACCTGCTTCAGGTACGTCATTAGGCGTGAACTCCGACTACTTTGTTGACCTTTCCGAGGCGGTGAGGCTAAGAAAAAACTGGTATGAACGGGATATGCGAGTGGTTTTTACCAATGGCTGTTTCGATCTGCTGCATCCGGGCCATCTGAACTATCTGGAAGATGCCAGGAAGATGGGTGACGTTCTGATTGTCGGACTTAACAGCGATGATTCTGTTCGCAGGCTGAAAGGCTCGCTTCGTCCGGTTAACACGCTCTCTGATCGTGCTCATATGCTTACAGCACTCAGAGCGGTTAATCTGGTGGTTCCGTTTTCAGAAGAGACGCCGATTAACCTGATCAAGGCGCTTCTGCCAGATATTCTGGTGAAGGGCGGAGATTATATGCCGGATGACATTGTGGGTGCCAAAGAGGTTCGCAAAGCCGGTGGTGAAGTGATCGTTGTCCCATTTCTTGGTGGTTATTCCAGCTCTACACTTATCGATCGTATTAAAAATCTTTAGTGGTGAGCGATCGCGCCCTTCGAATTGTTGCCGATGCCCATATCTGGGGTCTGAA
>JAJRVG010000137.1 GCA_021545595.1 Zetaproteobacteria bacterium
AAAGAGGACCAGAGGATGCGGCTATGCGCATGACCGGTCTTGAACTCCAGAGGGCAACCCGTGGCGCATGGCAGAAGGGAATTCCTGAATCAATCAACGGCATCAGTACCGATTCAAGAAAGTTTGTCGAAGGGCACGCTTTCCTTGCACTTCGAGGCCCCAGCTTCGACGGCCACCGTTTCGCCGAGCAGCTTGTCACCAGAGCATCCGCCATGATCGGTGATGCACAGGGGATGCATCTGTGGGAAAAGTTTGAAACTCCACAGCTTCAGGTTGAAAATACATTAGTCGCACTGGGCGATATCGCCAATGCATGGCGTAACCGACTGAACCAGACCACCGTTGTTGCCATTACCGGCTCCTACGGCAAGACCACTATTCGCTCCATGCTGGCCCATATTTTCAGTTCCCTGAACCGGAGTACTGTGGCGACACATGCCAATCTCAATAATCTGATCGGTGTTCCAACCACACTGCTGGGTATCAACAAGTCAACTGAGATTGCCCTGATCGAGTGCGGCATCAGTGAAGAGGGTGAAATGCGGCGCCTCTCTGAAATTGTACAGCCGGATGTTGCCGTGATAACCGGACTTGCCCCGGCGCATAGCAGCGGTCTTGGTGGCATGAAAGGTGTGGTCAGTGAGAAAACCGGCCTGCTCAGGCACCTGCTTCCACAGGGGTGGTGTGTGCTTGGTGAGGGTGTTGCAAAACAGCTGAGCCAGTATGACCAGGCTATCTCCCACGATGCTATTGATATGGACCAGAGTGGTGCTGAAACTGTTCAATGGAAGCTGACCGGAAAGCGTTTGATGCTCAGTTACAAAGAGGAGTCAGCTGAATTGGAGTTGCCACTTCCAGCCCGGCACTGGGCTGCCAATATGGCGCTCTCTGCAACCATCGCACTACACTACTTCAAGCGGCAGGAAAATGAAGCCATGCCTTCATTTTCAAAGCTGGTTGCGTCGCTATCCACGTGGCAACCGGTGGAGGGTCGTATGCAAATCATCAGCGGCATTAACGGGGCTACCATTATGGATGACAGCTACAATGCCAATCCTGTCTCTATGCAGGCTGCCCTCGATACACTGGTCAGACTTTCCGGGCGCAGCATCGCCTTCATCGGTGATATGGCCGAGCTGGATAATCCGGGCCATACCCACCGTTCACTCAACCTTTCCGGTATCGATATGCTGATTCTTATCGGTGACGAGATGAAGGTGGTAAGGGACGATCATCCGGATGCCATCTGGTTTGCCACAACGGATGAAGCTGTGGCCTGGACGGAAAAGAATCTGCAGAGATTTAACAGCAATGATCATATTCTGATCAAGGCATCCAGAAGCATGCATCTGGACCGGATTGTTCACGCCATGACCAACCGGGAGGATCTCCATGCTCTATAATCTCCTCTATCCACTGGCTGACCAGTTCTCCCTGTTTAATCTGTTCCAGTACATCACATTCCGTACAGTCTATGCGCTTCTTACATCACTGATTCTCTGCTGGATTCTTGGCCCCTTCTTTATCAAGTGGCTGACAGTGAACCAGGGTAAGGGTCAGCCAATCAGGGATGATGGTCCACAGAGTCACCTGAGCAAACAGGGCACCCCGACCATGGGTGGACTATTGATTCTGCTTACCTTTACCCTCTCCACACTTCTCTGGGCAGATCTATCCAGCGGCTTTATCTGGCTCGGCCTGATGCTGACACTCGGGTATGGCCTGATCGGCTGGCTCGATGATCATTTGAAGATCAGCAGGCAGAGTTCGAAAGGGCTGGCGGGCAGATGGAAACTTCTGTTTCAGCTACTCTTTGGTGGTATTGCAGCAGCTGGTCTCTATCAGATGACGGAACCTATGGTTGATATCCCCTTCCTGAATTTCCAGTGGGATATGGGACTCTGGTATCTTCCATTTGTTATCTTTGTGCTGATCGGCACCTCCAATGCAGTCAATTTAACTGATGGGCTTGACGGGTTGGCGGTGACCCCGACCTTCATGGTAGCGATCACACTCGCTGTTGTAGTCTATCTCTCCGGACACTCTCACTTTGCAAAATATCTAATGATCCCATACGTCCCCGGTGCAGGAGAATTGACTGTTTTCTGTGGCGCTATGGTAGGCGCATGTCTTGGCTTTTTATGGTTTAACACTTACCCGGCTCAGGTTTTTATGGGTGATGTAGGTGCACTGGCGCTGGGTGGCGCCCTCGGGTTTGTCGCCTGCGCCGTGCACCAACAGTTCCTGCTTGCCATTGCTGGAGGAATCTTTGTTTTGGAAGCCGTTTCAGTGATAGTTCAGGTTATCTCATTCAAGCTGACCGGAAAACGCGTATTCCGCATGGCTCCGATTCACCACCACTACGAGCTTAAAGGCTGGGCGGAGCCAAAGGTTATTGTCCGCTTCTGGATCATCTCACTTATTCTGGCACTCGTGGCCCTCTCCACGTTGAAGATCAGGTAATGATGATATGAGCAAACCGATCACCAACAACGCCATCCTCGGCATGGGACAGACAGGTATCTCACTTGCCCGCTTCCTGCTGCGCCGTGGAGAGCAGTGTGAAGGCTTTGATGCGCACAGAGTTAAGCTTCCGGATGATCTGAAAATACCGCTGCATATTGGCAGCTTCAAGACAGAGAAGCTGAGCCACTATGATCGGGTAATCGTCAGCCCCGGCATCCTTTGGAACAACCCTGCGCTTGTGAAACTCAGGGAGAAGCAGGTGCCCGTCTGCGGCGATCTTGAGCTCTTTTTTGAAAATTATCAGGGGCCGACCATTGCCATTACCGGCACCAACGGAAAAACCACCACAACCTCTCTGGTAGAACTGATGCTGGAGACGCTTCCCGGCGGTATTGATGCAGGCGGCAACATCGGTACGCCAATGCTGGATCTGCTACGTGATAACCATCAGCCAGCACGCATTGTACTGGAGCTTTCAAGCTTCCAGCTTGAACGTAGCAGAGGCCTTAAGCCTGACTGGGCCGTACTGCTTAATTTCCAGTCTGACCACGTAGATATGCACCTCACCCCGGAAGAGTATCTGGCCGCCAAACTTCGTCTGTTTGAGAAGCAGGGAGAGGGTGACACAGCCATGTTCCCTGCTGATGCAACATGGGACGAACAGGTTAAGTCTCTCAGCCAGCGAGGTGTACGCACACTCCGTTTCGGCCACTGCGATGAAAATGACGCCACATCAGACATGCTATCCACCGGCATCATGCAGACTTCAAACGACCCGGTTCTCTTCTGGCAGCAGAACGATCAACGCCAGATAGTCTCCTGCGGACAGATTCCAGCACGTGGCACACATCAACACATGAACATGGCTGTTGCGGCACAGATTGCTGCTGACTATGGCGTGAGCCATAACGTGATCCGCGAGACCATTACCTGTTTCAAAGGGCTGAAGCATCGGCTGGAGCACATCGGTACGAAGGCCGGCCATGACTGGTTTGATGACTCCAAGGCGACCAACCCCGATGCCACCATTGCAGCCCTGAACTCTTTTAAGAAGGCTGTCTGGATATGCGGCGGATTAAGAAAAGATCTTAATCTGGCACCCCTTGCTTCTGTAGCACATAAGCATGTCTCACACGCATTCATTATCGGAAAAAACACACTGCCATACGCTAAAATGCTGGAGAAGGCTGAGGTTCCCCATACTGTTGCAGGTAACATAAAACGTGCCGTATCCATGGCTTCAAAGCTATCGGGAAATGACCCGGTACTTCTTTCACCCGCTGCAGCGAGTCAGGATCAGTTTAAAAACTATGCCGAACGCGGTGAGGCCTTCTCAAATGCCATTGAAAGCTTGGGAGGTGGTGCATGATAATTTTGCAGGACAGCAAAATTACACGGTCTTTCCGCCCGCAGGGTGGAGCACATGGAGGTGCGACATGAGTAGCCGTATTGCACCCCCCGATCGGATTAT
>JAJRVG010000138.1 GCA_021545595.1 Zetaproteobacteria bacterium
CGTTGTAAGAGAGGCCGGTTATATTCGACTCTTTCAACGGCACTATTGGATTGAAAAGAGGGATTGAAAAGAATGCATGCAACATTACCGCTGCTGAAAGAGAGTGACTTCCCGGCCATCTATCGGGGGGAGGTCGAGACGCTACAGGTTAATCTGGGGTATCTCTGCAATCAGACCTGCCAGCATTGTCATGTGGATGCCGGCCCCCGGCGAAAAGAGATTATGGATGAAAAGACGATTCATACCGTACTTGATTATCTACAGGCCAAAAAAGTAAAGACGCTGGATTTGACTGGCGGCGCACCCGAGATGAATCCACATTTCAGATATCTGGTGCGCGAGGCCAGAAAACTTGGCGTGCGCGTGATTGACCGCTGCAATCTGACCATTCTTGTAGAAGAGGGGTACAAGGTGAATTCCGGAGGAAGAGAGCGTGCCCTGGGGCATGAGGACCTGGCCGAATTCCTGGCAGAGCAGGGTGTTGAAGTGGTGGCATCACTCCCCTGTTACCTGAGCAACAATGTCGATGCTCAACGTGGCATAGGCGTATTTGATGCAAGTATCAATGCACTGAAAAAACTTAATGTAATGGGGTATGGCAAGGATGGTTCAGGCCTGCAACTGACACTGGTCTATAACCCACAGGGTCCAAACCTGCCTCCATCACAGCAGGAGCTGGAAGCTACGTACAAGCGGGAGCTGAGGCTTCGCTTTGGTGTTACCTTCAACCAGCTATTTACCATTACCAACATGCCCATTAAACGCTTCGGCAGCATGCTGGTTTCCAAAGGTCAGTTTGCCTCCTATATGCAGTTGCTCAAGGAAGCCTACAGTGAGGATAATCTCGATGGCGTGATGTGTAGAAGCCTGATCAGTGTGGATTGGCAGGGTTATGTTTATGATTGTGACTTTAATCAGATGCTCGGCCTTCCTCTTGTGACTGAATCTGAAGGCGGGGACAAAAAACGACAGCATTTGAGTGCTCTGATGCAGCGTGATATTGAAGGTGAGCAGATTGTTGTGATGGATCACTGCTACGGCTGTACAGCAGGGCAGGGCTCCAGTTGTGGTGGAGCGCTGGAGTAACAGGAGGTGAGCCATGACGCTTGCTGATGAAATTCAAAATTTACAGAAGGAGATGATACCCAATATCCCGGAAGAGGCTCTGGCAGTTCTCCTGCAAAAAACTGAAGAGATGGTTGCATCGCGCCTCTCTGACCAGAGCCTGAAAACGGGTGATGCGGCACCACCATTTTCGTTGCCGGACGGTGAGGGAGTAATCCGGAAGAGCGAAACAGTGCTGTCAGACGGACCATTGATCATCAGTTTTTATCGGGATGGATGGTGCCCATACTGTAATCTGGAGCTAAGGGCCCTTCAGCGAGTATGGCCCGAGATTAGAGGTTATGGGGCTTCACTGCTGGCCATTGCCCCGGAGCGGCCCGAAAAAGTTCAGGAGAGCGTAGAGAGTAAGGCGCTGGAGTTCCCGGTATTGAGTGATCGTGGTAATCGTGTGGCAAAAGAGTTTGGTCTGGTCTTTTCGCTGGATGAGGCACTGCGTCCGATTTACAGGGCTTTTGGTTTTGACATCCCCGGCGATAACGGTGATCAGAGTTATGAGCTTCCTATGCCCGCCACCTATATTGTCGGCAGTGATGGAAGAATCATCTGGTCATTTGTTGATGAAGATTATACAAAGCGGGCTGAGCCCGAAAAGATTCTGAGCATATTGAAATCGACAAATTCCTGATATTCATTTAACGGAGAGACTGATGAGTCATATAAAAAGAGATGCAGTTCGAAATCACGTTCGGGACAGTTATGCCGAGGTGGCCAAAGCGAGTAACGAGAGTGATTGCTGCGGCGTGGAGTCCAGTTGCTGCGGTGTTTCTGATGATGCCGCGATCAACACACTGATCTCTACCCGGCTCGGTTACTCTGAAGAGGATCTTGCCAAAACACCAGATGGTGCTGATATGGGTCTGGGTTGTGGTAATCCGCGTGCGATTGCCGGTCTGAAACCGGGAGAGGTGGTGATTGATCTTGGCAGCGGCGGTGGTTTCGACGCTTTCCTGGCCGCCCACGAGGTGGGTGAACATGGTCATGTGATCGGTATCGACATGACACCCGATATGCTCAGCAAGGCGCGGCATAATGCCGAGAAAGGCAAGTTTACCAACGTCGAATTCCGTCTCGGGGAGATTGAGCATATTCCGGTTGCTGACAACACGGCTGATATCATCATCTCCAACTGTGTCATCAATCTCTCTCCGCATAAGGAACAGGTTTTCAGTGATGCATTTCGTGCACTCAAACCGGGTGGTCGTCTGGCTATTTCCGACGTGGTGGCGACAGCCGAGATGCCGGAGGAGATGAAAAATGATCCGATCCTTCATGCCGGTTGCATGGCGGGGGCCTCACTCATTGATGAGCTTGAGATGATGATGAGCGAGGCCGGTTTCGAAGATGTCCGCATTGTACCCAAAGATGATTCGCGTGAATTTATCCGTGACTGGGCACCGGGCCGTGGTGTGGAGGCATATGTGGTCTCTGCCTATATCGAAGCAGTCAAACCAGGAGGTTGCTCACCTGCTTCAGCTTGCTGCTAAAGGAATATGGCTGTTTTGTTTTCTGCCCGTATCAGAAACAGATAACCTACTGTAAGAAGTCTGATATGGCATCGACTCAACGTGTGCGGCCAGAAAAAAGCCGTAAAAAGTTTTTATATATTGAGGAGATATTTTATGAACAGACTACTGGGAATGACAGCGGCCGTTGCGTTGATGATGGGAAGTTTCGCGATGCCAGCTTTCGCCGGGCATCACGGGAACCCGTGTAATCCATGCGCAATGAAACACAGCAATCCGTGTAACCCGTGTGACATGAAGAAGATGAAAAAGCATATGAACCCATGCAACCCATGTGATATGAAGAAGATGAAAAAAATGAAAAAGATGAATCCGTGTAATCCATGCTCTATGAAGCATGGCCACTAATAAGGGAGGAAATAATGAAATATTTATCGACTTATCTTTCAGCGTTTGTGCTGATGTTTGGACTTCAGGTGGCCCCGGCTTATGCAGGCAACCCCTGTAACCCATGCGCGGCGAAACAGAGCAATCCATGCAACCCATGTGGTATGAAAAAAAGTACCAACCCATGTTCAGGAAGTAATCCTTGCGGTATGAACCCCTGTTCTGCACCAAATCCATGTGCGATGAAGAGCGCAAACCCGTGCAATCCATGTTCAGCCAGCGGTGGTAACACGCCGACCCGTCCCCATGCTTTTGATAATTTCCAGCAGGCGGCTGATCTGGGACGTAAGATGTGGAGTGATGAATCACTTGGAACCGCAGGCGTCTCATGCCAGTCATGCCACGCAGATTATGAGCTGCTGAATCTGGAAAAACGTCAGAATTTTCCCCATTTTGTTGGTATGGTAGGTGATGTTGTGACCCTGGATCAGATGATCAACTACTGCATGATCAATCCGATGAAAGGGAAGCAGTTTGAGAAAAACTCGAAAGAGCTAACAGCGATGGCTGCCTATTTCAGGGCATATCGGATGCAGTATTTACGGGAGAATCGCAAATAACGATGCATTAAACAGGTTGAGTGATACAAGGGGCAGTGATTTCGCTGCCCCTTGACGTTTCCGGGCATTGGTAAAAGGGTCTCCGAATGAAAAAAATCATGCTTCCACTGGTACTGTTGGCAGGAGGAATCACGCTCCTGTATCTGTATGCCGATTCAGATCAACCGGTTGAATCCGGGCAGGGGGTTGAGGTTCAAACGGATCAGAGCCGGATCGACCAGAACCAGGCTGATCAGGCAGATGAAATATCTGCGCAAACATTAGCCGACAACAGATCAGAAGCAGAAAATTCCAGCTTTGTAGAGGCATACTGGACTTATACAGTGGCCACAAAGGGTGAAGCACCCCATGAGTGGTCTGCACTGGAAAAGAGCCTGAAGCCTGAAGCATGTGCCCAGTGTCATGTGGAGCAGTTTGATGCATGGAAAAAGAGCCTGCATGCTCATGCCTATTCTCCCGGTCTGATCGGGCAGTTTCCGGGCATGGGGCATGTTCAGGGAAATGATGATTGTCTTAAATGCCATGCCCCGCTCAGGGAACAGAAATATTCATCACGTCAGGATATGCTGAAATCACTTTCGGCTAAATTAAAACATCCGGAAGGTTTTTCTCAGAGCGGTCAATTAGGCAAAAGCCATCTTCCGCTTCGGCATGCCGGTGTCACCTGTGCTGCATGTCACGTGCGTGGCTGGCAGCGGTTCGGGCCGCCGCAGCGTGATACCGGTTCGATCGGAAAAATCGAAGGGGAAGCACATTCCGGATTTACAGGTATCAAGGATTTTGAGCGCTCCAGTTTCTGTGCCTCCTGTCATCAGTTTCCTCAATCCTATGCGATTAATGGCAAGCCTCTGGAAAATACGGTGAAGGAGTGGCAACAGAGCCATTTTGCCAGGGAGGGAGTGCAGTGCCAGGGCTGTCATATGCCGGATCGGAAGCATGAGTTCAAAGGCATTCACGATAAGGCCATGACACTAAAAGGCCTGAACATCAGTCTTGATCGGACTACGACCGGAGCATCACTGACAATTGAGTCAACGTGGGTCGGTCATGCATTCCCTACCTATGTAACACCCAAAGTAGTCATCGCTGCAACTGCACTGGATGAGAATGGGCAGCCGTTACAAAACTGGCAATGGCAGATTATCAGGGAGGTCTATGTTGATGGTGAATGGAAGGAGAGGCGGGATACACGTCTGATGCCGGGCGAATCACGAAGCTATGAAGCTTCAGATGTTCCTGAGGGCACAAAACAGATTCACTATCAGGTTAAAATTATTCCTGATCATTTTTACAAAGGCGTATATGAAGGGCTGTTAGGTGATCATCTGGAGGCTGATGCAAGGGCA
>JAJRVG010000139.1 GCA_021545595.1 Zetaproteobacteria bacterium
CATAATTCTGTACACCGGGAAGCTGCAGCGTCACCACAATGGCAATCAGCATGCCAATCATGCCAAACAGGTTACCACGACGGGATGATTCCGGAGATGCGAGCCCTTTCAGGGCAAAGATGATCAATACTGCAGCGATCAGATAGGCAAGCGCCACTATGTTTGCACTCATGCTAGGATCTCCCCTCAGCCCCGCTTCTTGAACATGGCTAACATTCTCTGCGTCACCATAAAGCCACCAAAGATATTGACGGCGGCCAACCCCACAGCCAGCAGACCCAGGATAGTTCCCAGATTCATCTCAAGCGGAGCTGCTGCAAGAATTGCCCCCACGATGATAATACTGGAGATGGCATTGGTTACGCTCATCAAGGGTGTATGCAGTGCCGGTGTTACATTCCATACCACGTGATAACCAACAAATATGGCCAGCACAAATACGGTGAATGACAGAATAAAGGGATCAGCCAAACCTCCGGTCTGGGCAACTGCCTGTGTTGCATCCATCACACTCTGACTCATGTATCATCTCCTTCAGAACCAGCACTAACTGAACCAGCACTAACTGAATCCCCACCAAAGAACTGTGGCTTCATCACTTCACCATCCCGGCAGAGAAGTGACGCCTCAATAATCTCATCATCCATATCGATATTCAGTCCCTCTTTTTCAGAATCAAGCATCAAATTGACAAAATTGAACAGGTTACGTGCATAAAGGCTGCTTGAATCTGCTGCCATCAGAGCCGGAATATTGCTGATACCGACCAGTGTCACACCATCTTTCTGCCATACCGAATCCATCCTGGAGAGTGGGCAGTTGCCACCCATCTCAACTGCCATGTCAACAATTACTGAGCCCGGTTTCATCGCATCAACCGTCTCTTCGGTAACCAGTACCGGAGCTGGACGGCCGGGGATCAGAGCCGTTGTAATAATAATGTCAGCTGCTGCTGCATGCTGATGAATCAATTCCGCCTGCTTCTGCTTGTACGCATCGGACATCTCTTTGGCATAACCGCCCGCATCCTCAGCATCCTCTTCACTCGGAACCTCAATAAACCTGGCTCCCAGACTCTCAACCTGCTCTTTGGCAGCCGGGCGCACATCAAAGGCCTCTACCATGGCACCAAGCCTGCGTGCTGTGGCAATGGCCTGCAGCCCCGCCACACCGGCACCCATCACCAGCACTTTGGCCGGCTGCACTGTACCCGCAGCCGTCATTAACATCGGCATGAATGAGCGGTAGTGCTCAAGCGCCAGCAGTACCGATTTATAACCTGCCACGTTGGCTTGTGAAGAGAGTACATCCATGCTCTGGGCCCGGGAAATGCGTGGAATCATCTCCATGGAGAAGCATGTAAGCCCTGCATCATTGTAGGGTTGCAGCAGCGGATTGGTAAATGGTGAGAAAAGAGCGGCAACCGCACTGTTCTTCTCCAACAGAGCTGTCTCATCTTTGGAGGGGGCACGAACCTTCAGAACCAGTACTGCACCTCTGCAGCTGTCAGAAAATGAGTCAGCAAGCGTCGCACCCGCTTCAACAAACATCTTATCGGGAATGTTGGAGGCTTCGCCTGCACCTTTCTCAACAACCACATCGCAGCCGGCAGCAACATACTTTTTCACTGTTTCAGGTGTGGCCGCCACTCTGGCTTCATTGGCAAAGGTTTCGGCAGGAACCGCGATGCGCATGTTATCCCCCTGATGGATTGGATTCTCTTTCATAAAAACAGAAGCAGAACAAAGCTGCGAGGCGGCGGAAGTTTAAACCTCCGGCACTCTTTTACAAGCTAAGTTCAACTTTCAAAGTCACACCCTGTTCAGGATCGGGTAACGCTAAATTGATCAGCTCCGAGGCCGGCACATAAACATGCGGATAACGAAATAGATCACCATCGACCACCTCATCATCAAACATGAGTAGATCAAGGTCGAGCGTTCTCGGCTTCCATGAACCCTCAGAACGATCCCGACCATGCGCATCTTCCAGCGCCTTACACCAGTTGACCAGTGCCACACGATCCGTCACATCCTGAATCAGGCAGCAGGCATTAAGAAAATCGTCCCCCTCCATTCCTACGGCTCTGGAGCGATAGACGGCAGAAAAAATGACCTGCGTACAGTGCTCACGAAGCTCGGCAGCAGCACTGATCAGGTGCTCCTCCGGGTAAATGTTCGAACCCATCCCCATCAGCGCAGTCGCCATCAGTTCCGATCACCCCGCTCAATCAGCACAGCTACATTCTCTGAGCCACGGACAGCCCCGGGCTTGGACATCTTCAACCGCAGCCACGGCACATAGAACTCCTCCATCACAATCTTCACGCACTCCTCTGCAAGTGATTCGATCAGGCCAAAGCTTGATGCCTCTACATAGGAGATCAGCCGTTTGGACACAGCTTTATAATCAAGCGCATCTTCAATGCTGTCGGTTCGGGCTGCCTTTGAGATATTCCAAGCCATTTTCAGGTCAAGGCGAACCATTTGACGAATCTCCCGCTCCCAGTCATAAATACCAATCACGGTACGCACTTCCAGCCCCTCTATCAGGACATAATCACAGCTGTTCATTGCATCTCCTTTGATTTAGGGTCTGTTAACATAAAAGCCAAGTGTAGCGACACGGCCATTTTTGAGGCGCTGCAAGGTATTTCGAGTGCTGTGTGCTGAATGTACATCAACGAGAAATAACGCTGGAGCGGCCAAAAATAGCCTGTCCCATAGGGCTGCGCCCGAAATGAGGCCATGCGGCGTTGCTCGTCGTTCATTTGAATTCACCAAATTTCTCTCCTTGCGCCTTGCCTGGCCTCATTTCGGACAGCAGCGCTTCGCTTGGCTTTTATGTTAACAGACCCTAAAACATTCCAAAGCTTGACACATCACTATAACCACACACAATTCGCGCCTTTTCAACAGAAGGGCTGAAAGGGGTTTCCATGACTTCAGACATCATCAAAGTAACCGACGAGATTGTATCCTGCTCGGACAATGGTCAACATCCACTGGTCTATATCAAGCTGAACAATGGGCATGGCAGTTGTCAATATTGCGGGCAATTGTTTGAACGGGTGGAAAACACAAAGACAAAATCTCAGGCCGCATAATCAATCCCATCGATTGACCTCATTGGATCAATCTCATCAGATACGCTGACGAACCACTTCAAATAGTGCTACACCGGTGGCAACTGAAACATTCAGGGACTCCACAGACCCTGACATCGGAATCCTGATCAACTGATCACACGCCTCACGCACCAGACGACGCAGCCCTCTGCCCTCGGCACCCATCACCAAGCCAGTCGGCCCCTGCAGATCAGCAGCATAAATATCTGCCTCGGCCTCACCGGCCATGCCACTTAGCCAGAACCCTGCCTCCTGCATCGCCTTCATGCTACGTACCAGGTTTGTTACCTGCAGCAGTGGAAGCCGGGCAAG
>JAJRVG010000140.1 GCA_021545595.1 Zetaproteobacteria bacterium
ACATTGCTCTGTATCTAAAGTTGAAGCTTTGAAAATGCGCTGTTTCAAAAGAAATCAAGGTTAAAAAAACAGGTGTTTGGTACCACTTCGGTATGGAGATTTTTAATAATTTTAGCCAAGCAGGTCAAGAACCTTCTCCAGACCACCACTGTTGATGGCGTAATGCACCGCTTCCTGAACCCTGGGTTTGGCATGAAAAGCGACACCCATAGCTGCTGCTCCAAGCATCGGAAGGTCATTGGCACCATCACCAATGGCAACGGTCTGAGACATCGGAATGCTGAAGATGTCTGCCTGCTCCAGCAGGGCACGGCGTTTACTCTCTGCATCAACAATATCACCCAGCACACTGCCGGTGAGTCTACTGTTGTGAACCTCAAGCCTGTTGGAGAGGGTAAAGTCCAGCCCCAGACGTTCCCTGAATTTATCAGTGAAATAGGTGAATCCACCGGAAACCAGACCAACTTTCCAGCCATTGGTCTTGAGCGTCTTAATCAGAGTTTCGGCACCCTCGGTCAGCTCAATGCGCTCTTTGTAGACTGTTTCAAGCACCGATGCATCAAGGCCAGCCAGTAGCTGAACACGCTCGGTCAGTGAGGCGGCGAAATCGAGTTCGCCGCGCATGGCGCGTTTGGTGATCTCTGATATTTCATGTTTAATGCCCATGAAATCAGCAATCTCATCAATACATTCACACCGGATCAGGGTTGAATCCATATCCATAAAAAGCAGGCCGGGCTTGTTTAACGTGGGCTTGATCATGAGTCAGATGCTGCCAAGATTGTTCATGAAAACCAGCCTTTCAATGAACTGTTTTCTCTCTTCTTCTTTGCATGTCCGAAGAAGAAGCAGGAAAAGGCACCCCGGCATCTGAACGGGGTGGGAAGAATTCCACCCATGGATGGGTGGCGGCTTCATATCGTGAAGCCGTAAGTGGAGCAAAACCGACACAATTCCACAGGAATGTTGAATTGGACGCCAATAAGGCGCAGCGAAGCTGGGCGAGGCATGGATGCCGAGCATCACTTTTGCGTAACGATTAAAGTCAAAGGCAGGAGGCCTTTGACGTATCAATCAATTCATCGAGAAAGGCAATACATCCTTGCAGACGTTTTTGCCTGTTATCTGACTGGCATAGCAGCGTGAGGCTGCCATCCGGAGAGAGACGGTAGAGATCCGGCTCTTTCTGCACCCGCAGCAACAGGGTTGCCGGGTCAATGGGTGACTTTTCGGTGAAGGTGATGCGGAGACCGCCAGTTGATGAATTGAGCCTGGAGACAGACATTTTCTGCATCCGCCAGCGAATACGTGCAGACTCCAGTGCAAACTTGGCCTCGCCCGGCATTTTTCCAAAACGGTCTGTCATCTCCTCAAACAGCAGCGTCACCTGCTCATCACTCTCTGTTTTAGCAATACGGCGATAGAGCCCGAGACGCTCTCCGATCTGCGGAATATAGTCAGGTGGAAGGATCGCATTAACATCCAGATGCAGGTCAAGCGGCTGTTGAGGCATGCTGACTTCGCCTTTGGCCTCGTTGACCGCCTGAGTCAGCATCTCCAGATAGAGATCCAGGCCGATGGCATCAATCTGGCCACTCTGCTCTGCTCCCAACAGATTCCCCGCCCCTCTGATCTCCATGTCCTGACGTGCCAGCAGAAACCCTGCTCCGAGCTCGGTGTGCTCGGCAATGGCCTGCAGACGTTCGCGTGCATCAGCAGTCATGGCCCGTGCATCCGGTGTAAACAGGTAGGCGTAAGCCTGTTGGTGGCTACGGCCAACACGCCCCCGGATCTGATGCAGTTGTGCAAGGCCCAGCAGGTCAGCACGCTCTACCAATAGAGTATTCGCATTGGGTACATCCAGACCCGATTCAACAATGGTGGTGCAGACAAGGACATGCAGGCGACCTTCATAAAAGGCCAGCATCTGCCGGTCCAGTTCGGCCGGACTCATCTGCCCGTGAGCAATACCTATCTCCGCTTCCGGAATGTCCCTGCGCAGGCGGTCTGCAATACGATCGATACTCTTTACATGGTTGTGCAGGTAATAGATCTGCCCGCCACGGTAGAGCTCGCGCCGGATCGCTTCATTGGCAAGATGCGGATCAAAACTGCATACCATGGTGCGGATCGCTTCACGCTCAGCGGGCGGTGTGCTGATAATGGAGACCGAGCGCAGACCGGAAAGTGTCTGGTGCAGGGTTCGTGGAATCGGTGTGGCGGTCAGGGTCAGTAGATCCATGTTGGCGTGCAGGGATTTAAGCTTCTCCTTATGTTTCACACCAAATCGCTGCTCCTCATCAACAATGACAAGGCCGAGATCAGCAAACCTGAACTGGTCGGAGAGCAGGCGGTGCGTGCCTATAATAATCCGGATTTCACCGCTATTTAGTTCACGGGTGATACGATCTGACTCCTTTTTACTCTGTAGCCGGGATAGCAGATCCACCTTCAGGCCGCTGCCTCTGAAGCGCTCGGAGAAGCTGTTGTAGTGCTGGTTGGCCAGCACCGTCGTCGGAGTAAGTATAGCTACCTGTCGGCCTGATCTGGCGACGACAAACACAGCCCGCATGGCAACTTCAGTCTTTCCAAATCCAACATCGCCGCAGACCACACGGTCCATTGGCTTTTCACGCCTGAAATCTGCAAGAATCTGGTCAATGGCAGTGATCTGGTCATCCGTCTCTTCAAACAGAAAGCGTGCGGCAAACTCCTCATAGGCATCTTTAAGCGGGCCTTCCAGCAGATAGGGATCACGGCGGCTCTTCGATCGCATCGCATCGACATCAATCAGCTCATGTGCCATGGCCATCAGGTCACGTTTTACCCGCTCCCGTGTACGTTTCCATTTCTCCGAACCGAGCTTGTTCAGTGTCGGTGCTTCAACACCGGTATAACG
>JAJRVG010000141.1 GCA_021545595.1 Zetaproteobacteria bacterium
CAATGCAGGGGCGCTGATTGATATCAAACCTGTAACAACCACCGCTCAGCCCCCAGCCTCAACCCCTCCCGCAAAGGATAAGATTGAGCTGCTGCCCGCCAAAACCGGCAGCCTGATTGATTGCGCACCGCAAGTGGTGCCTGCAAAGATACCCAATATTGATGGCATCACCCTGGGGAGCAGCACCGCCCCGCTGGACAGCAGGGAACCAGCACCCCCGGCAAGTATAGATACAGAGGGTCTAACGCTGAATCCACCCCACTCTGAAACCACGCTGGATGAGCGCAAGCCGTCACCAGCAGCAGAGATCGACACCACTGGCCTAACGCTTAATACCGCCAATACGGGAAGCCTTGAGGATTGCCAACAGCCGGTAGAGGCCGCCAAAATACCCGACATCAGTGCGCTGGAGATCGTTGAACCAAAGGTGACGTTTTAGCCATCTGCCCCTGTGCACCCTGCTTCAGCTGGATAACAAAGTGACCCATGGCATAATCAACAACAAAGCGAACCGGAATCTTGCGTTCATCCGCTGTCATCCAGACAAATACTGCGGGATGCACTGGCTGACCGCTCCACTCTCCCGATGTAAAGGCATCGAATCGCACCTTGAATAGATCTCGCTGCTGGTTATCCTGCTCCAAAGACCCTCTTGTTTGAACCCTGACCAGATAATTCAGCACCTTTTTGCCATCAGCGATGGTAAAGCGCATCTCATCTCCAACGGCAAAATCCTGGCCTCGAACCACTTGCAGCAGTGAGAGACGATCCAGCATATTGCTGGGGAGCTTCTGACCCGCTTTCCCAGAACGGCGGAAATCTGCCGCAGCATACCCCAGAAAACGGAACATCTCCGTTACCTCACCACTGAAACCTGCCCCGACCTGCTGTGGTTTGCGCCGTTTGTAACGCTCTGTGATCTTCTCATCCCAATCAAAACGGATGATTTCATGGCGATCTTTTCGTGTTTTTTTGCGTCTCTCGAATAGAATGGAGCGCTGTAGATCGGTACTGAAATAGCTGGTCAGCTGATACCGGAAGGGGTAGAGAGCCTCCATCTTTTTATGCGGCTCACTGCTTATCTTGATCTCTGCTTTATAGGCTGCCTCGCCGTTCACGGTAACAGGTTGCCATGAACTCTCCAGCACTGCGTCGCAGATATCCAGCCAGGCCATAGCCGTTAATCCCCCCTGATAAGAGATCGTATACTCCAGACGATCGCCGACCTGCGGGGCAGCCGACAGGCAGGCCGGAGATAAAAGAGGCAAAAGCAGAGCCCAACTCACAAGCCAGCAACGCCACCTGTGGCAGAACCGGCCCATGCAATGCGGTTCATCGCCTCGCATCACCGGCAAAATAAAGTTGCAGAGCGAGGTACGAGCGGCGCAACGGTGTCCGGCCACTTTATATGTACCTCAACAGCATGAGCCTGAAATGCGCATCATAAAGCGTATGGGAGGACTTCCGAATAAAATTGAATTTTAGAAAGCGCAGAACCTGTCGGCTCACCTTGGCGATATGGCCATACAGCTTGTGAAGCCACATCATTGGAACAAATTCAGCTTGGTCATTATCCATTCGCTTCTCTCTTTTTTCGATCGCCTTTTCATCCTCAATGCCAAATTCCAGCATTTTTTCATTCATGAATATGGCCACTAAAAGACTGCTGATAATAGCCAGTCGGGCTTGATTTTCAATCACAGTATGGCTGATACCTCAAGCTTTGGCTTGGCCAAAATCGTTCTTCCAGGTATCAAAGCATTTTTCCTCATCCCAGCGACGCAAATACAGGAAGGCTATTACCTAATGATAAGTGCCAGGACATCGTTTACAGGTTTTTGTGCCAGGACATCGTTTACATTGCTCTTTAACAATTTGGTAGCCACTCAAGCAGTTACTATGAATGCATCCTAGCTTATTGGAGACATGCATGAAAAAAACGCTTGCACAGGAGCGGCAATGGGCTGTTCAGCGGCATCTCAATGGGGAAAGCTCTGAAAGCATTTGTATCTCTCTTGCTCGAACCAGACCGTGGTTATACAAGTGGGTGGATCGCTATGATCCTGACAATCCTGCCTGGTGTCAGGAAAGATCCAGGCCCCCACTAGTACACCGTCCAGGTTATATTGACGGATAGCAGCGCTTTAGATTGAGCTATTCCATCACTCTTGGCCGTACTCTTTATCCGCCAATATAATGTGGTTGATGTACTAGTCAGCCCTCAGCAAACGTCCCGGGAGATTGAGGAAATCGTCAAAGTGACTCGCCTCAGTCTCTACAACCAGGACTTGTTTTGTGGCGCTCAAGCTATTCTATGGGAGCTTGAGGAGCAGAATATCAAGCCCTTGCCGTCCCTTCGAACCATCAATCGCATCCTGAGCCGCAATGACCTTACTCACCGGCGTACGGGACGCTACAAACCGAAGGGTGTACGGTACCCGAATCTACCGGCAAGGGTTCCAAACTTTCGACACCAGGCCGATTTCGTGGGCCCTCGCCATCTTAGAGGTAAGGCAGGCACTATACGCTTCTACGGCATGAATGTAGTTGATCTGAACACAGGTCGGTGTGGGATCGAGCCGTTGTTCAATCGTAGCGGAAACGCCGTATATACCGCATTTTGGGCGATCTGGGGTCGCCTCGGGTTACCTTGCCATCTTCAGGTAGACAATGAGATGGTTTTCTACGGGAGCCCAACGCATCCACGGGGTATGGGGCCGCTTATCCCGCAATCGGAGCCATGGCGCAATGGTGTGGTCGAACAGTTCAATAACCACTACCAACAGAAGTTCCTTGACCGGGTTCCTATGCGGACAGCAGATGAGCTGAGAGAAGGCACTTTGGCCTTCGAGCAAAAGCACAACAGCCGCTATCGCTATAGCAAGTTGAACGGCAAGACGCCACTGGAAGCCCTGGATCACTCAAGAAAGAAATCTCTTCGCTTCCCTCTAAGCCAACCGGCACCTGAGACACCGCTAAAGAAACCCGAGACCGGAGCTTATCATTTGATTCGCTTTATTCGGAGCGACTGCAAGCTTGATATATTCGGCGAGCGTTTCCGGGTTTCACCAGATCTCCAGTACGAGTACGTGGTGGCCGCCATCGATGTTAAAGAGCAAAAACTCAAACTCTTCCACGATAGGTTTCAGGTGGATGAATTTGATTATAAATTACGTTGAACAAACATCTGGAATCAGGATGTTATTCCTGATTCCAGTTAAACTGTAAACGATGTCCCGGCACTTATCACGTAATCAATAGCGGTGGTGTAAATATCCTTAATTTTCTGGTAAAAGCGTTTTTCCGAAGCTCGAATATCCCGGATTCGTTCCAACCACTCATCAAAGTAATCCCACTTATCGACCTGTTTC
>JAJRVG010000142.1 GCA_021545595.1 Zetaproteobacteria bacterium
CATCCGGCAGACAGTTGAAACAGGCTTTGCCCACTACTACTCGCGCTCCAGAAAAAAACAGTGGAAGAAGGGTGAGTCCAGCGGGCATGTTCAGGAGATAGAAGAGATGTTCCTCGACTGCGATGGCGATACCATCCTGCTAATAGTCAACCAGACCGGGCCTGCCTGCCACACCAGACGTGAGTCCTGCTTCTACAAGCAGCGACAGGATGACAGGTGGGTTATCTTCGGCGAACCACAGGAGTGAGGAAGATCAAATGAGTAAAGATACACTGAAACAGCTGACTGAAGTGATTGAATCCCGCAAAGGTTCTGACCCCTCAGACTCCTATGTATCCTCCCTCTTCTCCAGAGGCGAAGACAAGATTCTTGAGAAGATAGGCGAAGAGGCCACCGAGACCATTCTTGCCAGCAAGTCCGGTGACAGGGAGAAGATTGTCTATGAAACTGCCGATCTCTGGTTCCACACCATGGTGATGCTGGCACATCACGGGTTGAGCAGTGAAGATGTGCTGTCCGAGCTTGCACGCCGCTTCGGTGTCTCCGGCATTGATGAAAAAGCATCAAGGAAATAGCCTCCCGGGTACGCATCCTGTCTGTTATTGATTCAACAGGGGTTTTATGTCTTCGTTACGTATTCGTTATCAAACCATAGAGTTTGGCCATACAGACATTCATCTGCGAACTCTGCGGGACAATCAGGAGTTTTCTGACGATGACGGTATTGCCGAAGCGTTAGGGATTTCATCGGCCACATGGCCCCTGTTTGGAATCATCTGGCCTGCAGGAGAAATTCTTGCCCATCTCATGTCCGATTATGAGATTGAGGGAAAGCGGATACTGGAAGTGGGCTGTGGCATTGCACTGGCAAGCCTCCTGTTGAATCACCGTCATGCAGATATTACCGCCACAGATTACCACCCTGAAGCTGGAAATTTTCTTCGGGCAAACTGTAAACTCAATCATGACGAGACCATCCCATTCATTCGCACTGGCTGGGGTGATAAAGATAGCGGTCTGGGTGAATTCGATCTCATTATCGGCAGTGATCTGCTATATGAGAGAGGCCATGCCGAACTGCTCTCGGATTTTATCAATCATCATGCAAAACCACATTGCGAAGTAATCATTCTTGATCCGGGGCGTTCCCAACACACACATTTCAGCAAAAAAATGGTGAATCTGGGTTACTCACATAGCCAGCGCAGGCCCGAGAATATCGACTATCTGGCAAAACCGTTTCCACGCGGACAGATTCTTCACTACCAGCGTTAGCTTATGATTTCTCTCACCGATGACACAATTGACTTCACCATGCGCAGGCTCAAGCATCCGCTCCGAAACCAACCGGATGGCCTTTTGAGCAGGCCATAGAGGAAACAGTCAAGTCATGAACAGAGAAGAAGAACTGGAAACACGTAGCGAATCCAAATGCGAACTGTGTAGTTCAACTGATCATTTGAGTGTCTATGAGGTTCCACCCTCTTCTGATGGCACCGCAGACCAGTGTCTGCTGCTTTGTGAAACCTGCCGTGAACAGATTGGGAATCCTGAGAAGGTAGATGCCAACCACTGGCGCTGCCTGAACGACTCGATGTGGAGTCAGGTGCCAGCCGTACAGGTGATGGCGTGGCGTATACTCAACCGCATAAGAGCCGAGGGCTGGCCTCAGGATCTGCTCGACATGCTCTACCTGGATGATGAAGTCCGTGCATGGGCGGAATCCGGCATGGAAAGTGAAGAGGCAGTCAGGCATCTGGATATCAACGGTGCCCTGCTGGAAGCGGGCGACAGTGTCACGCTGATCAAAGATCTGGATGTGAAAGGCAGCAGTATTACAGCCAAGCGTGGCACAGCTGTGCGCGGCATTCGCCTGGTCGCTGATAACCCTGAACAGATTGAGGGTCGCATTGAAGGCCAGCAGATTGTCATCCTGACAAAGTTTGTGAAAAAGGCGAACTGATCAGGTCAGGAACATATCTACGTTCAACCCTCTTAAATCCGGTTGATCAGTAAGCAGGCTGTTCCAGAAAGATTTCAATCCGGCGGTTCTTTGCCCGCCCCTCGGTTGTGCGGTTATCAGCAACCGGTTCAGCATGGGAGCGCCCAACCACAGAAATCCGTTTATCATTAATGTTTTCGCCCCAGATGAACACGCGTGCCACAGCAGCAGCACGGGCCGCGGACAACTCCCAGTTGTCGGTGAAACGCTGTTTCAACTCAGATCGGGTGATCGGCAACAGGTCGGTATGGCCAACAATACGAATGGATGTATCAGGCGCCTGCCTCAAACTGGCAGCCACCTTGCTGAGCATATTTCTGCCAGATTGATCAATGATAATAGAAGCCGATGGGAACAGCACATCCTGAGGCATGGTAACTTTCACTTCACGCTCGGAGAGTTGCTCAAGCTGGATACGCTGAGCATCAATTTCAGATTTAAGGTTTTGCTGCATGGAATCGTAAGCCGCCTGCAATTCGACCAGCTGCCGCTCCAGAACCTCTTTCTGTTCAGCCTTGCGCTGCATGGCCTCATATTCAGCAGGTGACATCGTTTTACATGATGTAAAGGCAACACCCATCATCAGGCAAAGAGCCAAAAAGATAAAACTTCGTTTCACAGAGTAGCCTCCCGTATCCTGACATCTCCCTGTTGTGAAAGCAGTGCAGCTCCAATCAAAAGCACCCACTTTAAGGGTGAGCTTAGATACAGGGGGCTGAAAACGCAAGCGGCATGCATGCAAAGCCATGCCTGTTTTCGGTATACTTAAATTTGTCTGAAATCACATGCCCATCAGGCTGCAACTGTGCACTTCGGAGTAGATATATCTCTCCTTTGGGTTGAAGCATCTTTGATTATCACCTCTCCCTTGCTACATTTCACACCCTGCCTAGACTTTTCATACTTGAGCGAGGAGTACCGCCATGACTGATTGTCTGTTTTGTAAGATTGCCGCAGGTGAAATCCCCTGCAACAAGGTCTATGAAGATGAGGATTTCCTCGCTTTTAATGACATCAATCCGAAAGCACCGGTACATGTGCTGGTGATCCCCAAGCACCACCTTGCATCGCTCAATGATGCCGATGAGCAGGATGTTGGCCTGCTGGGGCTGCTGATGGATGCCACCCGGAAAGTGGCCAGAGAGCTGGGTGTGGATAATCCAGGCTACCGCGTTATCCTCAATGTTGGCAAAGGTGGTGGTCAGGAAGTGTTTCATATCCATGTTCATATTCTGGGTGGAAAAATACTTCCATTTTGAATAAGCGTCATAAGCGACCACGCTCCAGACTGACTCCCGCCTACAACAATATGGCTGAAATCCTCGGCCATGATCGTTTTAGTGAGCTGGTGGCCATCTCACAACTGCGCCGTGTCTGGGCCGATATTGTTGGGGTGATGATGGCAGCACGTACCGAACCGATAAGTATTGAGAAGGATGGTGATGTGAACTGCCTGTTCATTGCCGTAGATCATCCGATCATGTCGCAGCAGATTCGTTTTTTGAGAGATGACATTCGTAAAGCCTGTTTCAAGCGCTGCCAGATCAAGTCACTGGTCAAGGTTCGCACCCGTGTTCAGTCCGGTGCGGGGATCAAGTCAAAAAAGAGCCATGTTATTAAAAATGAAATATCATTGTCAGATAAAAAGCGCGTTGCATTGGAACTTGAAACTGTCAAGGATCGCACCCTGAAACGGGCTATATTCGATGCACGGGTTGCCCAACTTAAGTACGCCGATTAAGTGCTTCCATGCACTTAGTCTTTTACGCAAAGACAAAAGCGTGATTCTGTTTTTGATTTTGACGACTCGTCCATGAGTCGCACGGGTGCTCCATATTGGGCATTCTAAAACTTAGAGCCCTTACGGAGACTTCATGAAAAATATGTTCATCCTGTCCATTCTGGCTATTTTCACCCTGGCAGCCGTTGGCGTTGAAAATGCCGATGCACGCCGGTTTGGTGGCGGCTCAAGCTTTGGTAAATCACGGATGTTCAAACAGCCAGCGCAGCCCGGAACAACTCAGAAAGTAACCACGAACCGTCAAAAAGGTTCAGCGCGCACCGGTATGATGGGCATGATCGGCGGACTGGCACTCGGCGGACTGCTTGGCGCAATCTTCTTCGGCGGTGCATTTGAAGGTATCAACTTCTTTGACATCCTGATCTTCGGTGTGCTCCTCTATATTCTGTTCAGGTTCCTCGGACGCAAAGCAGGAAGTAACAATGCAATGGCATATACCGGGAACCGTCAGGAGCAGCAAAACTTTAGTCTCTTTGCTGGTAGCAGTAGCAGTGAAGAGAGCCCTGTTCAGGGCCATGCCGTGACACCGGATATTGACACCAAATTCTTTCTCAGTGCTGCCAGGGATATTTTCGTTCGCATGCAGGCCGCATGGGACAAAAAGAATATGGACGAAATTCGTGGCTTCTGCCTGCCTGAAGTAGCCAACCGTATTGAATTGGAGATGAGCAGGCTGGGCGACAAAACCACCGAGACAGAAGTTGCTACGCTCAATGCTGAAATTACAGACGCATGGGTTGAATCAAACCTTGAGTGGGTTGCCGTTCACTTCACCGCCATGATTCAGGAGAAGGAGACAGGCAGCGAAACCACAACAGATGAGGTGCAGGAGCACTGGATTTTCCAGCATGATCCTTCAAGTGAAGACCCGACCTGGTATCTGGCTGGTATTCAGCAGAACTAGGAACCAGTTTTACCAACTTTAAATGAGCACCCTTAACCAATCTCCCAGGTTGACCGCGCTGTGCGCGGCAGCTTAGCTCTATCGTTAGTTGCCTGGAGGGATGAATGATCTCCACAAATAACCATAATAATTCCTGTCATAGAAAGAGAAACAGGTCTCTTGGTGTTCCCGAGCTAATCGCTATTGCACTCGGTGGAATGGTTGGCGGTGGAATTTTTTCAATTCTTGGTATTTCAGTATCACTGGTAGGTGTATTTACTCCATTGGTGATAGTTATTGGCGGAATAATTGCCTCCCTTGCGGCCTACTCGTACATCAAGTTGGGTGTCTACTATAAAGACGAAGGAGCTACCTACTCTTTTTATAAAAGAACATTTCCAAACTCACCTTTTGCTGCATCACTTATTGGTTGGTGGGTAATCTTTGGCTATATAAGCACGCTGGCTCTCTGAATCGCCCCCTGTTTAGTAGACACTGTTGAGCTCTTCTTTGTATCGCCGTTCAAACTCGATTGGCGACAAGTTGCCATTATAGCCATGTTGCCTGACAGAGTTATAGAACATTTCGATG
>JAJRVG010000143.1 GCA_021545595.1 Zetaproteobacteria bacterium
CAAAGTTCAATGGCGTTAAAGCCAACTTCGAGTTACACTTAAAGGAGTGCGAATGGCGATGGAAAAAAGATGCAGACACACTCAGCAAAGAGCTGTGGAAAATACTAAGGGAAGACAGTGCCTGCTAGTCTAGAGCCTTTGTGAATAAAAAGGGCACCATGACTGGCACCCTCTCTGCTTTGCAGTGTGAGCAGGCTACCCTACCGGTACAAACTCCGATGGATCCTGATTGGCCATATGCTCGTAAGTTGCCCAGCGCAGGTCAGCCGCTTCCTGAGCCAGCTTCATCAGACGCTCAGCCTCTTCAGGGTTGGTCTTCTGCAGCAATTTATACCGTTGTTCTGTATAGGCGTAATCAGCCAGCTTCATGGTCGGGCGTGGCGAATCGAGCACGAACGGCTTCTTGCCTGCCTGACGTAGGGCAGGGTTGTAGCGGATCAGCGGCCAGTAGCCGGAGGCCACAGCCATATCCTGCTGATGCAGTCCCTGTCTCATATCAATGCCGTGGGCAATACAGTGGCTGTATGCCAGGATAATGGAGGGGCCGGGGTAATCCTCTGCCTCACGCATCGCCAGCAGTGTCTGCTGTGGATTGCCACCCATCGCAATGCGTGCCACATAGACATTACCGTACGATATAGCTTGAAGCGCCAGATCCTTCTTGCCCACTGCCTTGCCGGCAGATGCAAACTTGGCGGTTGCAGCGATGGGCGTTGATTTTGAGGCTTGGCCACCGGTGTTGGAGTAAACCTCGGTGTCAAGCACCAGCACATTAATGTTTCTTCCGCTGGCGAGCGCATGATCAAGACCTGATGAGCCGATATCATAAGCCCAGCCATCCCCACCGACCAGCCAGACACT
Organism: Zetaproteobacteria bacterium; assembly: GCA_021545595.1. GTDB lineage: Bacteria > Pseudomonadota > Zetaproteobacteria > Mariprofundales > Mariprofundaceae > WSZY01. The sequence goes on from JAJRVG010000143.1 coordinate 862, forward strand.
GCGGCGAACCAGATGATCGACAATGGTGAGCAGGTTTTTTGCCTTCGGATCATCGATCTTCTTCAGCTTCTTTTTCAGTACCTCCACGCGTTCACGTTGTCGGCCGATTTCAGAGCCAATGCGCTGTTCGGCATGAATCAATGCATGCACCAGTTCATCATCACCCAGCTCTGGCGCCAGCTCCTGCAGGGTCTGCTGTGCCATGTGTGTATGGTGGTCGGCAGCCAGACGCATGCCCAGTCCAAACTCGGCATTATCTTCAAACAGTGAGTTCGACCATGCAGGGCCCCGGCCATTCTCGTTTATGGTCCATGGTGTGGATGGCAGGTTGCCACCATAAATAGAGGAGCAACCTGTAGCATTCGCTACCAGCAGGCGAGGCCCGAACAGCTGAGTCAACAGGCGGACATAGGGTGTCTCACCACAGCCGGAGCATGCGCCGGAGAATTCAAACAGAGGTTCAAGAAACTGGGTACCACGCACTGATGAGTAATCAATGGTGCTGCGATCATTCACCGGCAGTTTTTCAAAAAATGCTACATCCTGCCTGCTCTTCTCAAGAATCGGTGCCTTGGCTGTCATATTGATCGCTTTACGGGTGTTATCTTCAGGATCAAGAGCCGGGCATGCGTTCACACACATCTCACAGCCGGTACAATCTTCAGCATAGATCTGTAACGTATAACGGGTTTCCGGAAAGCCGCGTGCCGCAACTTCAGTGGACGGGAACTCCTCATGTGCACCTTCGAGCAGAGCCTCATTGTAGAACTTGGCACGAATCACACTATGCGGGCAGACATAGCTGCAGTTGCCGCACTGAATACAGAGTTCGGACTCCCACAGTGGTATGAAATCAGAAATATTACGTTTCTCCCACTGTGCTGTACCACTTGGATAGGTGCCATCTACCGGGATCATGGAGACAGGAAGATCATCACCAAAACCGGCCAGCATCGGAGCAGTCACCTCCTGCACGAACCTGGGCGCATGTGCCGGAACCATAGCTGCCATACCGTGATCACTGCTGACTCTGGCTGGAACATCCACCTGATAGAGGTGGTCAAGCGAGGCATCCACAGCCTTGAAGTTGAGCTGAACAATTTCAGCACCCTTTTTGGCATAGGTTTTCTCAATAGCTGTTTTGATATTGGCGACCGCTTCGTCCCGGGGGAGGACTCCGGAGAGTGCAAAGAAGCAGGTCTGCATAATGGTGTTGATACGACGGCCCATGCCTACATTGCGGGCAACGGTGGAGGCATCAATAACATAGAATTTGATCTCTTTGTCGATCATGGCCCGTTGCACCGGTTTTGGCAGTTCATCCCAGACCTTGTCGGCAGCAACCGGGCTGTTGAGCAGGAATACGGAGCTGTGTGCCGCCCAGCGTAACATCTCCACCTGATCGGTGAAGTTGAATTTGTGGCAGGCAATGAAGTTGGCCGACTCGATCAGGTATGGGGCACGAATCGGATCAGGGCCGAATCGTAGATGTGAAACCGTTTGCGAACCGGCCTTTTTGGAGTCGTAGACAAAATAGCCCTGGCAGTGCAACGGCGTATTCTCACCAATAATCTTGATGCTGTTCTTGTTGGCTGAAACTGTGCCGTCAGAACCCAGACCGAAAAAGAGTGCGCGGGTGACGTTGTCTGGTTCGATGTTGAAACTGTGATCCACTTCAAGACTGGTGTGAGTCACATCATCGTTGATACCGACTGTGAAGTGGTTTTTCGGCTGATTTTTAAGGAGCTCCTCAAAGACCGCTTTCACCATCGCCGGGGTAAACTCTTTGGAGGAGAGGCCATAGCGGCCGCCGACCATCTTCGGCAACGTGGCGATCTTGCCCAGCGTAAAGGCCTCGGCCAGGGAGGTAACCACATCCTGATAGAGGGGTTCACCGGTTGCGCCTATCTCTTTGGTGCGATCCAGCACTGCAATGGATTTCACG
>JAJRVG010000144.1 GCA_021545595.1 Zetaproteobacteria bacterium
GCCATAAGAGAGCAGTCTCTCAGGGTTGAGTCGTACCTGATATTGACGAGTTTCACCGCCGTAGGACAAAATTTCCGTGACCCCTTCAACCGGCATCAGCATGAGCTTTACTACCCAGTCATTCAGTGCTCTGAGTGTCAGTGCATCAAAATCTGCTTCCGGAGCAGACTTAATGATGTACTGAAACACCTGACCAAGGCCGGATGTGTTCGGGCCAACTTTAGGCGCTCCTGCCCACACCGGAACAGTCTGACTTGCATCCTGAAGTTTCTGAAACACAAGTTGCCGGGCAAAATAGATATCTGTGCCCTCTTTAAAAACAACAGTAATCACAGAGAGTCCGGTTTTAGAAATGGAACGCACCTCCTCCACATCAGGCAACGCATACATCACCGCCTCAATCGGATATGTGATCAACTGCTCTACCTCTTCTGAGGCGAGTCCCTCTGCTTCAGTGTTAATCTGAACCTGCACATTGGTCACATCGGGAAAAGCATCCAGATTCAACTTTGGCACAACGAATAGTGCGTAAGCCATTGAGCCCAGCAGTAACAAAAGAATTAAAAGGCGATTATGGGTTGCTAAATCAATCAGTTTTGAAAACATCTGGGTAACCTCAATGGTTGTGCACTTCAAAACCGGACTTGGCCAGCTCTGAAGCAAGAATGAATGCACCCTTCACAACAACAGGTTCACCTTCCGCCACACCCTCAAGGATAGAAACCAATCCCATGCCTGTTTTGCCCACTTCAACTTCACGGCGTTCAAAGTGGCCTGGTTCTTCTTCAACAAAAACAATCAACTCACTACCTTGGCGTTGAATGGCCTGTTCAGGTAACAAAAGTGCTTCTTCACCGTTACCTGCTTCAATTTCAGCGTTTACAAACATCCCGGGATGTAGTGCATCCTCCGGATTTTTTACTTCCAGACGCACCCCCCCGGTACGAGTTATCTGGTCAAGCTGATGATGGATATTGATTACTTTTGCCTGGTAATGGCTTTTACCACCTTTTGTTGTCACAACCGCAGATCGTTCCACACTGATACCAGCCATCTGGGACTGAGACAGCTTCACTTCAACCCAGACCGTTGATTCATCAACAACCTGTAACAGACGTGAGCCCGCACCAATATGTTGCCCAATATGAAAATCATCCGACACAATAGTCCCTGCACTTGGTGCATGAAGTGTAAGCTGTCCGTAATGGGTTGCTTTCATTAATTTAGCCATCTCTTTCTTACTCATTCCATAAGAGGATAACGCTGCTTTTGATGCGGCAAGGTTTGCATGTGCAGCCTGATAACTGCTCTGCGCTTGCTGGAGACGAGCTTGAGAAACAATCTTCTCTTTCACCAAACCTTCCAAACGTTTCAAATCGAGCCTGTTTTTACGGTGTTCAGCTTCGGCTCTCAGATAATCAGCCTCTGCCTGTGCCAATTCCGAGCTGGTTAGAGTGACAAGCCTTTGCCCTTTTTGAACCTCATCTCCCAAACGCACATGGCGGGCATGCACAACGCCATCAACCAATGCAGTAACATCAGCCAGCCTATAGCCGTTGAAAGCGACACTTCCGGGCGCGGTAACACTCTTTAGTTGAGGAAGACGCTTAATAATTTCCGTTTCGATGCCCGCCTGTTTGATCTGTGCAGGTGTCAGCTTGATTATGCCACCTTCCTCTCCATGACCACCGTGCCCTTTATGTTCACCGCTTTTTTTACCATTATGACCCGCCTGCTCATGGGCGTGACCATGCTCTTCAGCTATTGCAGAAGCGCCCATCAGTAGTGCAAGTGTAAAGATTGAAGTAATAAATATTTTAATATTTTGAGTTCTCATGGTTGAGTTCCTTTAAGAATATATTCGGAATGGCCTAAAACTTCCGCTAACCGGATGCGGGCCAGCCAGCCCTGTTTCATGATTTCTATTGTCGTAAGTTGAGCCTCAAGAGCCTGATTGATATGCACAACCAGCTCTTCCAAATCCATTTCACCGGCATTAAATGCGGTTTCTGCCAGCTTGATATTGTCACGAGACAGTCTCGACCCTTTGGCCTGATATGCAGTACTGGCAACAGCTTGCATCGCGCTTTTATGGTTATAGAGCGCTGCCTGGACTTCCAGACGCAATTTCTTCTCTGACCATGCAAGCTGACTCTCTATTCGCGAAGCTTTAGCCAAGGCACTTTCGTATGAACCCGTGTGACTATTAAACAGAGGGATTGGAAAGCTAATGCCCACTTTTACAAGCTGTTCCCCTGCTTCCCGACCAGCCATAACACTTAGTGTCGGGTCAGGAATACGTTCGGCACCGGCGAGGTCGGAATTCGCTCTGAACTGTTTCACCCTTGAACGCTGAGCCATAAAATCCGGTCTGGATCTGAGGGCAACAGTGAAGGGGTTAGAAGGCAGCACCCAGTCCACAAGCAGCCGGGGCAGTTCCAGATTGATCAACCCACTTTCACCGGACTCGCCTACTGCCATCTGATATTGGGCCTGACTTAGAGTAAAAACGTACTTTGCTGCCGTCTCTGCACTCAATGCAGATGTAAATGCAGCATGTGCAAGATTTGCGTCCAACTGGTTTAGTTCACCAACTTCCATCTGGCGATTAACCGCCAGGCTAAGACGCCTGAGCATCACACTCTGCTTGTTACGCAAGTCGAATGTCTGTTTTGAGAAGTAAAGCTCCACAAATGCCCTTGCTGCTTCAACACCTAATTGTTGTTGAATAAGCCTGTTCTCACTATTTGCAGTATCCAGTGCTGCCTGAGCAGACTGCTCACGATAGCCGCGCTTACCACCCAGTTCGATTCCCTGAGATAGCCCTACATAGTAGTCGTTGGCTATTCCACCACCGTTCAAACGGCGCCGTTGAGGCTCTAAGGAGAACTCTGGATTATAGGCATAGGAGCTCTGCTCTGTGAACTGGCCTTGAGCTGCTTCAATGTTTAATTCAGATATTTTAAGTTCCGGGTGCAGCTTCCCGGCCATATTCATTGCTTCTTGTAATGTAGTGGCTTCAACCTGCCACACCGGCATGCATAGCAACACACCAATAGTAAATAAACGCATTCGCACAGTTTCCCCCTGTGATAAGATTTATTAAATTGTGGGGAAGCTGATTCTTCTAAGCTGAGACAAACCGGATGCGGTCTGAAAACAGGTTGTTTTAATCAGTAATTAGAAAATCAGCTGCGATAAAATTTTGGGGGATGTTCTATTAAAAAAGGAATTTTTTTCAGGTTTGGCTCTGACAGCACATGATATTGTACGGTAGGGGCCGATGGTACATTTTCAACATATTCTATATCAAATGCATCAAATGTATGTGATGCATGCACATGGCATCCACGGTCTGTCGAACCCTTCTTGTGGCTGTTATGATTATCATGAAAGTGCCCGGCCACATACCC
>JAJRVG010000145.1 GCA_021545595.1 Zetaproteobacteria bacterium
ACGGGCAGTACAATCCGATAAAATCGCCTGTGATATGGCGGCGGCATCCATACGCTGTTCGCTACCCCTGTTATATTTGATTGTGGTGGTCAACAGCCCTGCCAGGGCAAGAAGAGAAATCGAAATAACAACCATAGCAATCATTGCTTCGATCAAAGTAAACCCCCGGTCTGCATGATGGTTTTCTAACATGACAGACCACCAACCACCACGATTCGACCCGTCACGCTGTTAACCTTGATAACAAATGCACTGGATGAACTCCCGGACGATATCTGCAGGTTTTGAGGTGGATTCCCCCCGCCTGAAACGGGGCTTCCTCCATATGAGACCGTACCGCGACTTTTGAATGTGAAGGTGTTATCAGTGTTTGTATCGTTGGTGACCGTTCCTGTGCATTTTAAGCCTTTCAAATCTGCCAGACTTTCCAGATCAAATGTGGTTGTCAGCCCCAAAAAAGTGACGGAATCTGCAGGCCAGTCAAAGGCTACCACCTGATCCTCACCCGATGACAAAGCCCGTAAACGTGCCTGCTGAAGAATACTGACAATATGTTCTTTGGCTGATTCCACACGCGTACGTTCCCGCAAAGTATTGTAGGCACCGACAGCAATACCCAGTAAAACAAAGCCAATAAAAATCGTCACCAACAGCTCAACCAGAGAGAAACCCCTGAGCCGCTCGGACACTCTGTTTTCAGCCAATAACAGTTCCATAATCGCTACACTATACCTCCTGTGTTGAGCCCAGCCTGTGATTCACATCACAACCGAGCTTAATGATAAGGCACCTCCCCACAAAAGCAAAGAAGACCCAGCTCAACAATCATTACAGCACTTGCAGTCTGCACCCATGAAAAACTAGCATTGCCGCAATGCGCACTTTTTCCATTATCATGAAAGTACTGTCTGGCAGCCTGATCCTTGCGTTCCTGTGCGCAACAGGTGGCTACCTCTACTTCTCAAGTAACCTGCCGGAACTGACCAGCCTTTCAGTCTACCAGCCGCCACTGGTCTCCCGTGTTTATAACACGGATGGAGAGCTGTTAGCAGAATATGCAGATGAACACCGGATTCTCACACCATTTGATGACATCCCCGAACAGCTACGCAATGCATTCCTGGCAGCAGAAGATCAGCAGTTTTATGAACACCCCGGCATCAACCCTGCCCGTATTGTCTCGGCGGCACTGGCAAACCTGAGAGCTGGCCACACCGTACAGGGCGGCAGCACCATCACCCAGCAGGTGGCAAAAAACTTTCTACTGACATCAGAAAAAAAGCTCTCCCGCAAAATCCGTGAAGCGATCCTATCCTATCGTATCGAGCAGGCTCTTTCCAAGAATGATATCCTCTATCTCTACCTGAACCATATCTACCTTGGCCGTGGCTCCTACGGCGTCACCTCTGCGGCATGGCGTTACTTTGGCAAGCGCCTTGATGAGCTGACTTTAAGCGAATGTGCCATGCTGGCAGGGCTTCCCAAAGCACCCAGTAAATATGCACCCCACCTGAATCCCGAACTGGCCAAAAAGCGCCGCGACACCGTGCTCTATCTGATGGAGCGCAGCCACTACGGTAATCCGGAAGAGATTCAGGTTGCACTGCGTGAGCCGATTACGGTCGCACCACTTCCTGACAACAGGTTGAAAGATGCTTACGGCAACGAAATTCATCGCCAGCTTGTAGAGCGCTTCGGGCTCCAGACACTCAGAAAGCAGGGGTTGACCATTATCGTCCCCTACCAGATCAAGGCCGAAGAGGATGCTATCCACGCTGTCCGTGAAGGTCTGCTGGATGTGGAACGTAGACAGCACTACAGGCACCCCAAACAGTATCCACCGGAGGAGTGGGAACCGCTGCTTGAGGGCTGGGCAGCACTACAGATAGATGAATATACGATGTTGCAACGTGATGAGATCATGCCTGCACTGGTCGAGGATGTTCAGGCTGACGGTAGCCTGATGGTCAATGATGGCAAACGCCAGTGGCTTCTTAGCCACCCCAAATGGAGATGGGAACCGTTTCCTGATGATCTTCCGGAAGATACCAAACGGCGCCCGCTCACATGGATGGCGGGTGATGAAATTATTCTACGGGGCGATGGTAAAGGCGGCGTAAAACTTACCCAGATGCCCTCTATTGAGTCCGCGCTCTACAGCATCAACCTAGACCGGGGCACTGTGGTTGCCCGTGTCGGCGGCTTCAATTTTAAATTTGGTGATTTTGATCGGGTCAGTCAGGCCAACCGCCAGCCTGGTTCCGCCTTTAAACCGCTACTCTACGCAACAGCACTTGAGAGGGGGCTGACTCCAGCCACTATTGTGATGGATACTCCCGTAGTGTTTGATCGCCAGTCAACCGACAACTTCTGGCGCCCTGAAAACTATAAAAACAGATTTGCAGGCCCGGTCACGCTGCGTGATGCACTGGAACACTCCCGCAACCTGGCATCCATCAAACTGCTTCAGAATATCGGCATCAGCACATTCACCGACAAGCTTCGTGATTTCCCGTTCAACCGTGATTTTCCAAAGCAACTGGCACTTGCACTTGGTGCAACAGAGGTGACTCCGGAACAACTGGCCGAGGCTTATGTGATATTGGCCAGCGGTGGCCTGCAGTGGAAACCTGTCTCCATTCAGCAGGTACAGGACCGCAACGGCAGGAGTCTGCATCGCTCGGTAGCAGGACACCGCTGCCAGGTCTGTCACGTTGACCCTGTACTCTCGGTTGATGAAGGAATGCGGCCAGCCAGACGAATTCTGGAGACGGAGAGTAGTTTTCTTATCACCAATATGATGAAAGGTGTTATTGCTCGCGGCACAGGTCGTCGGGCCAGAGCCCTGAAACGACCCGCAGCCGGCAAAACCGGCACCACAAACAAACAGGTGGATGCGTGGTTTATCGGTTACACCCCCCAGATACTGACCAGCGTCTGGACCGGGCGTGATGTGCCCTCTCCAATGGGCAGACGGGAGACCGGCTCCAGAGCAGCGCTGCCGACATGGCTCTCATTTATGAAGAAAGTGCACCGAGGCAGAGAGATCAGGGACTTCATCCCGCCTGAAGGCATTGAATGGGTCGCGATTGACCGCAAAACCGGGAAGCTTGCCGGGCCTGATACTAGGGCTCCCCTGCTTGAGGCATTCAAGCAGGGTTCAGCCCCTACGGATGTTGCTGACACCGAACATAAAACCGTGGATGAGAATGGTGACTTCTTTGATTCCAATCTCTGATTGCCTGTCTAAACAGGTCAGGCTCTAAGCAGAGAGAAGCCCTCCTTGGTAAGAAGCCACGCGGCATGGAACACCTGTTTCAAGCGCTTGCGTATAAAATTACATTTCACGCAGCCGCTGCCTGCAACCTGCTCACGTACTTCGTAACGTGGGTAGATGGTCTCGCGCCAGAATTCGATACGGTGTCTGAAATCGGGCTGCATACGTGCAAACAGACGCTCAGCCAGATAAGGGATAACTTCGTGATTCATGTGGCGCTTAAATAGCCGCCTCTCTACAAACCCCATCTCCGGTTTGATCGATTCAAGCAGAACTGAAGGCATATTGGCACCCATGTGGGCATTCACATAGGAGAGTGCATAAAAACATGGCCGCTCAAGCTGGTATTCGTGAACAGCTTTAAGTACTTCATTCCATTGGTTCTTTTCCCCAATTTTATTGGCAAGCAATGCAATGTCATAGAGCCAGAGCAGTCGTTCAAAAGAGTGCTTCATCGCATGAAAACAGAGGTAGGGGAGATTGACCCGCGGGCAAAGCAACCGCGCCGCCTCTCCTGCAAGCTCCCCTTCCTGTGAATATTTGAAAAAGTCTGCTGTACGCAAAGGTGTCAGGTACTGCCAGGCCTGAACCCGCTCAATCCCCAGCGGTTCATGGTGCAGATCAATATTAATCTCACCGCGGGAGTAGATGTTGCGATAGGCTGGATCAGGGCGAAAGCCGATATCCCAAAGTGACTGCTTGGCATCAAGCATCAGTTCCCAATCCAGTAGAATATCAATATCACTGATCGGCCGTAGCGCAGCCATATCACCATACAATGCTTCGACGACCGCAATGCCGCGCATACAGACAAATGGAATATCTGCTCTATTGAGAGCCTCAAACACATGCCTTGCTGCATGTTTGATCCGCAGTGACCATGCAGCCTGCTCATGCAGAGTCTCCTGCATATAGCTGCGCACCTCTCCGGCATCATGCCACTCATCCCGCTGCAACATCCGGAACGAGATGAGTGAACCCACACCCTCTATCTGTGAAGCAACCAGCAGTGGTCTGTCAACAGGCTCCGGCATGACAAATGTGTCACCGAGACAGTGGCAGAACAGTTTTCGATAGTCTGTTTTTTGCCGCATATTCATGGCGCTGATGCTAGTCACTCCTCTCAAGTCCGGCTACAATTTCAACTGACACACAATTATGAATGATACTGAGAAGATAAAACAGACAATAGGGCAGGTAGTGCGCCGCAGGCCGGGACGGCCCTGCCGCCGCTCTTTCCAGGCAGAGACCCCGCCATCTGGCATTATAGGCACAATAACTGGAGGTTCGCCAATACTAGTCTTTTCCAATATGAAATGAGTCTGAAATCGTCATTTGTTCTGTTCATCATAGGGGATGCTTATCCAGATGAACGAAAGGAAGATAAAGACGGTTGCAGATATTGCAGTATTGCTGGCTGGAACAGATCAGGCCGAGC
>JAJRVG010000146.1 GCA_021545595.1 Zetaproteobacteria bacterium
GTACAATCTTGTGACGCTCCGTGATGAACTGGGCCAGCAGAGATGGATCTTTATGATCAATCTTCAGGCTCTTGTCTGCACAGAATTTACAGAATTTGCGACGGCGCTGGAAACGACCACCACCCTGACGACGTGGACGATCGCCACCGCGTGCCGGACGATCGCCACCGCGTGCCGGACGATCACCACTGCGAGGTGCCGGACGATCACCACTACGAGGTGCCGGACGATCGCTGCCACCGGATGCAGTCGTAGCTTCTTTTGTTACACTCTCTTTTGTTGCCACTTCTTCACTCATTATTATCTCTCCTGGTGAGATTCAATTTTTACGGGATGGCATGCATCCACCCAAATTTCTACCTGTCCCCAGTGCTGCTCTCCATCACGGCTGTAGTAGCGGCGACGAAGTGAGCCCTCAATACTGACCTCTTCTCCCTGATAGGTTAGCAGCAGTTCTGCTATGGCTCCCAGAGCACGAAGTGGCATCGGTTGCTCATCCAGCATCTGAGCCCTTGCCGGGCCAAGATGGGGACGATGGATGGTGAGCGAGGCTATAACTGCCATGCTGCCATCCGGTGTCCAGCGCTGACGGATATCTTCCAATCTGCCAGCCATCCGGACACGGTTTTGATCAGCTGCTGGCTTCCTCACCGGAAGTTTCAGCAGACTTTGCTTTTGCCTTTGCTTTTTTAGCAGCGGGAGCCTTGGTGGCTTTGGCAACAGTTTCGGCAGGCTCTGCTTCTGCTTCTTCGACAGCAGGAGCCTCAGTGGCCTCCGCTTTTGCCTCTTCAGCAGCAGGAGCCTCATCAGCTTTTTCTTCCTGGGCGGCTGGAGTTGATCTGCGGCGAATCAATGGAGATGGCTCGTCAGAGAGCTCGGTCAGTCTGGTTGTCAGGAAACGCATGATGCGCTCTTCCAGGCGGATAGCCTGTTCAAGGGTCTCTACTGCCTGCGGCTCACCGTCAGTAACCAGCATGACATAGTGGCCACGTTTACGCTTGGTAATGCTATATGCCAATGGACGTGAGCCCCAGTATTCGCGTTTAACGATGCGGCCACCGGCCTTCTCTACACGCTCAACAAAATTGTCTGTAATGGATTCTGTGTTTTCCTGAGATACATCAGGGTTCACAATGAAAATAGTTTCGTAATACACGGCGCTCCTCTCGGGGTACTTTTAGTACGCTTCAGCATGGTATGCGCATCTGAAGCAAGGTATGTTATCTAATCTCTGTCTGACGCAGTTGCCCACGAAAGAGCGCGGGAGATTACACTCAGTTATTTAAAATGCAATGCCCTGAATGGATGAGACGATAACACCGCGTCATACCCCAGGGCATCCCCTCTTCGGCCAGAGGTCGAATTTACCTTATACTGGGCACCGATCCGGCATCCATGGATTCCAGCGTACGCTGGAATGACGGAAGTGGACTGCATGGCGGAGATGGTTCCATACAATCTTCCGTATTTCCCACATCCATGTGGGTCAGATACAGGAGGTACGAGCCCATGGATGGTCTGAATCAATGCTCCGAGGCCGATCTATTAAATCATCACCCCGAGACACGTCTGATAGCCGCTCTTCTCAGCCTCTCTCCAAACTCGGCATGTTCGCGTGCCGTTTTGGTAATAGATTCAACCGGGAAGGCGACGGCTTCCATATCTGACTCGGCAATAACGTTGGCAATGGGGGGACTCATACCAATGGCTGAAATCTCACCGGCAATGTCACCAGCTTCCAACTCTCCCACCGGTGTTCCGTTCATGATGGCTGAGGCGCGTCCTTTCAGTAACAGGTAGAGAAAATGGTTCGGTTTATCCTCCTCGATCAGAAGCTCACCGGTGTTGAAACGCATCACCTGGCTCTCTGCAATCAGTTTCTCCCGTACCTCCTGTGGAAGCGGGGCAAGGAGTGGCTGCACCTCAATCAGTGCGTTTAACTCTTTTGGAATTGGCTTGCTGTCTGGCATATCTTTTTCCCCTTCCGATGTGACTCTGATCTGATTACCACCATCTTAAAACCGGACACTGCCTGTTCGTGAGTGTGTCAGATCACATTTTGTACAAAAAAAGCTCTCTGTCTTGTCGTTACGGTGTAAGCTGCGTAAGCTGCCGCGTTTTTCGCAATTGAACATGGAACTGTAAGTGAGGCCAATCATGAAAGGCAAACTGAAATATGAGGGTAAAGGCAAAGCGCTTTATGCGACCGAAACCGATGGTGAGCTGATTCAGCTGTTCAAGGATGATGCCACTGCTTTTGATGGCAAGAAGCATGATGTGATTGCTGAGAAGGGCGAGTTGAACTGTGCGATCTCCTCATGGTTTTTTGAGAGGCTTCAGGAAGCAGGCATTAAAACCCACTATGTGAAGCGCGAGGGACGCGTTGAGATGCGCATCAAAGAGCTTGAGATGATGCCGGTTGAAGTGGTGGTTCGTAATGTGGCTGCGGGCTCCATTTGCAGACGCCTGGGTCTGGAGGAGGGGACGGTTCTTGAGCGTCCGCTTACTGAACTTTTCTATAAGGATGATGCGCTGGGGGATCCGATGATCAATACCGAGCACTGTGAACTCTTTGGCTGGGCTACGGCTGATGATGTGCATGCGATGCGTCAGTTGGGGCGTGATGTGAACAAGGTGCTTACAGGTCTGTTAGAAAATGTTGGCATTCGCCTGATTGATTTCAAGCTGGAGTTCGGCCTGCTGAATGGTGAAATTGTGCTGGGCGATGAAATTACCCCGGATGGCTGCCGCCTGTGGGATGCCGAGAGCGGCCGCAAACTGGACAAGGATGTTTTCCGCCAGGATCTGGGCGGTCTCTCCGAGGTTTATCACGAAGTGGCCAACAGGCTTGGTATTCAAATCTAGCTTTTGAAGACGGATTGTTCTTCTTTGCTTGTCTTAATTGATAACAATCCAATAACACTGTCGAATATCCAGGTTATATATCAATACCCAATAAGGCTTTCCCACTACACTCCTATAAGCCGAATTAAGCAGGCGCATCTGTTTGACGCTTTTAAAATCACGGCCTGCTCTCATGTTTATGGGTGATAAAGGGGGATTAAAATGGAGCACCGGATAAAAGGGTACAGATACCACTGCTGTCCCACTTAAGTTATTTCGTCATACCCCAGGGCATCTTCTCTTCGGCCAGAGGCCGAATTCACCTTATACCGGACTTCGACTGCACGGCGGAGATGGTTCCATACAATCTTCCGCATTTCCCACATCCACGTGGGTCAGATGCAGGAGGTATAAGCCCATGAACGCAATAATAACACCACGTCATGCCGGGTCATGTCTGGATAGTGAAAGCAATAGTAAAACGTCATACCGGACTCGATCCGGTATCTATGGATTCCAGCTTCCGCTGGAATGACGGAAGTGGACTGCATGGAGCAGTTACCGAGCGCTGGAATAACACAGGAGGGTTAAACAGGATTTATGTCCAATGCGACTGAAAACAAAACAACTTGTTGTTTTATAACATTCATCAGACAGGTTCTGAACATTATGTGGGACAGCAGTGGTACAGATACTCATTAATAAGTTGGGCGAAAATAAAATGCTTACATATAATGAAGTAAAAAGATTCTATGACGATTTCGGCAGGAAACAGGATAGACAACTCTACGAAGAGTCTGCAATTAACGATCTGATCGAGCAGGGCAAATTTGGTGAAGCGAAATATATAGTAGAGTTTGGTTGTGGAACTGGAAATCTGGCATCCCGGTTACTAAAAAGCGTGTCATCCGGTGAGTGTCAGTACAGAGGTGTAGACATTAGCCAGACAATGGTTGCCCTTTGCCAAAAAAATATTGAACAGTTTTCAGAGCGTGCAACGTGCTATAGAAATGAAGGAGAACCCAAAATAGATGTCCAGAATCAAATCGCCGATCGGTTTGTTTCAACATATGTACTGGATCTGCTTACTGAAAAAGACGTAACAACTTTACTCAACGAAGCACATCGAACGCTTCTTCCAGGTGGTTACTTGTGTCTTGCCAGTTTAACACATGGGGTTTCGCCTGTTTCGCGAGTTGTGGAGATTTTGTGGAGAGGCCTGTATAAATTAAACCCATCTATTGTAGGTGGGTGTCGACCAATAAATCTGGCAGAACGACCCTGTAAATCCATCTGTGTAAATTCATTTAAAACTTCTCCGGCATCCGATCCGGAAACTCGATCATAAAGCGGTTAAGTGCGGTTTTCCAGTGATGAATGGGCTTGGTCCATTTCTTGGAAGCTGATTCAATAGCCA
>JAJRVG010000147.1 GCA_021545595.1 Zetaproteobacteria bacterium
GGAGAGGAGCAGCATGTCGGGCAGCGCGTCATCCCACTCCATGATCGGCTCGGCCCTCCATCCGGGAGCAGTGGTGAGGCCAATCTCATCAGTGCATGAGGCCAGCAGCGGTGCCAGAGCCAGGAGTATCAAAAGTCCGGATCGTCGTATCATGTGATGATCATTATCGAACAGATAAGATGCTGCAAGCAGCAGTGACACTACAGGGTGTGGCGCTATGCTTGCACTTATGGTTACGACTGCATCACTGCACTCCATTCGGCTCTTTTATGCGGCCTATTTTGCGGCGATGGGACTTATTCTTCCCTTCTTTCCGGTCTATCTGGCTGAACGGGGACTGGATGTGGTGATGATCGGCGTGATGACAGGTCTCCTCGCTGTCGCCAAGGTGATCTCTACTCCCTGGATCGGGTATCTAGCAGATCGCTGCGCATCCGGCCACTCCCGACTGTTTATCGTGCTCGCCTCACTGGCCGCAGCACTCTTTGCCGTTGCTATGGATTACACGGTTGATGTCTGGTGGCTGGCCGCTGTTGTGTTGCTGTTTGGCATACTGTGGGCGGCGATCCTGCCATTGACTGACGGCCTCTCCGTATCTGTATCCGAGGCAGCGCTTGCCGATTATGGACGCCTGCGTGTCTGGGGATCAATCGGTTTTGTTCTGGCCTCTCTGGCCGGGGGTGTCTGGCTTGTGGGTGGAAACATGGGGCAGTTTCCCTGGTGGCTGCTGGGGTTGATGCTTCTGCTTGCTGTGGCAGCGCGGGGATTTCCGGATCAGCAGCCGCTTTCAGACAGAGATGAGTCCATCGATAGAGAAGTATTTGGCAAGCCTTTTATCATACTTCTTATGGTCGGCTTTCTAATGCAGGTATCTCATGGGGCCTATTACGGTTTTTACAGCCTCTATCTGGTTGAGATTGGTTATCAGGGGTGGCAGATCGGGGCCTTCTGGGTGCTGGGGGTTGTTGCAGAGATTATCCTGATGTGGGGCTGGTCAAGACCACTGCAACAGGCGGCACCTGCATGGGTGTTATCGATCTCTCTTCTCCTCGCAGCGGTGCGCTGGCTGGGGATTGGGTTAACCGAGGTGTGGTATGGACTGGTTTTCTGGCAACTTCTGCATGCAGCAAGTTTTGCATCATTTCATCTCTCTGCCATCGCATGGGTGAAGCGGCTCGCACCTGCGAACCGGCATGCCACAGCGCAGGGGTGGTATTCAGCCAGTGGCTTTGGCCTGGGGAGTACTGTTGGCATCATGGGGTGTGGGCTTATTGTTGCTTCAGGAGGCTACTCGCAGGCTTTTTTTGTCTGTGCAGTTATTGCACTGTTTGGCATATTGCTGGCATGGAGATTGCCGAGGCAGACGTAAAATTAGCTGTTTAATTCGAGATAGTTTGTGAAACCATTGCCCATGCAGCATGTACATCAGAGAAACGGAGACTAAAAAATTTAACACTGTTGGGAATACGGCGGTTGAGCTCCTTCATGTTTTCAGCAGGTGACATCTGCTGGTGCAGGTGCTGGGGCAGTTGTATCAATGCTTCACTGCGTCGGAGCGGAAGAAGTTCAGCAGCAGGTGCATCTGCACTGTATTGCGGCAGAATAACCCATGCGGTCTGTAGTGGCTGATGTTTTACGCGCACAGGCAGCCAGAGATGCGAGGTGATGATGTTGCCGTCCGGGTCAGGGAAGCTGTATTCGCTTTTGCTGAACAGGCCGCTCTTAAGCAGGTCACTCTGCGCAAAGGCCGGGTGATCAATGGAGTCCCACTGCAGCGGACGAGGGAAGGGGTGAACTGCGCCTTCACTATCAAGCAGCGTGAATTCATCTGTGAGATAGCCAGCGCCCTTCAGCAGTGCAGCCGTAGAGATACTGCTTTTTCCAGCACCTGAAATGCCTGCAAAGATGCATGCCTGATCGTGGAGAGAGACGGCTGATGCATGAAGTGAGAGCAGCCGTGGAGCCATCTGCCCGGCCACCAGACGATAGAGATGGATTTCAAGTGCAGGCGGAAAATCACGGCTATCCTGTGATTGCCAGAGCGTTTCACCATCTGCACTCAGTGTGAAGGTCTCCTTCTGTTTCCTGAAGGTAAAGAGAATGTCAGGTGTAGCATTTATAGCTGGTTCATACAGTGAAACAGTGCTCTGCATCTCATCCCGACAGATATCGGTAAAGCTGCGGATTTCAATGCAGAGATGTGCAATATGGAAACTGGATTGCCACTGCATCAGTCAGTCTGAATCACTCCGTAGGCAGCAAATTCAGAGAGAATAGCCTGCGTATCAATAAGTGCACGCTGCTTGTCTGTATTCATGCTTTCAGCAAGAAAGCCGGCAATCTCTTCGTCCGTATGGTTGCCATCGCAAAGGTCAAGTACGGCGGCAGCAACCAGATTGACCGAAAAATTTGAACCGGTTTCACTGTCAACGAAAATTACTTCGTCCATGCCTTCCATCTCTTCGCATGTCAGCCCGTCTCTCTTTATCGGCTTTTCCGGAACAGATATATTCAGAATGTCATACATGACCCTCTCCTCCCAGTGCATAAGCAATCATCTGGCAATCCATGCAGCTTAAGCGTTCCTTACAGGATTGCCAGTGGCTGGCCGAGGGTTCGGCAACGGTTTGCCGATTCAGACGATCCATCATCTCCTGCAGGCTGTTGTGGCGGATATTGCCAAGCGGGTTTTGTCTGGAAAAGATGCATGGATAGATGGTTCCATCAGAAGCAATACAGAGCTTCCCATTGCGTCTGCCTGTTTGTTTTCGATCCGGCAGATGAGCGGCTGAGAAAGTGACCCCCTCACTGCTTTTAACATCAATACCCCGGCCGGTTTTTTTCACCGGGTCAAAGCGGATATCTGCTTCATCAATCTTGAGGTGATCGACAATATAGTCACGGGTTTCTGCTGCCTGTCCAGCATTTTCCTGCATCAAAATCACACCGATTCGAACACCAAAATCGGCAGCTTTTGCCCGCCTTATTGCATCAGTTGTGCGTTGGAAACTTCCGGAAAGGGTGGTAATGGCATCGTGGGTTGCGGCATCGTGTGAGTAGAGTGAGAAGGCGATGTCAGGTGAGAACGGCTTGAGTTTTTCAAGCAGCTTATCGGAAAGAAGAATACCATTGGTGTAAATTTCAATGCCGGCAAAGTCGAGACTGTGGGCGCAGGCAACAGCATCAACAAGTTGCGGATGGATGAGCGGATCACCACCGGTGAATTGTACAAAGGCTCTTCCCAACCCTCTTGCCTGATTCAATCCCGTCCGAATCTCATCAAGGCTCAGGCTTTCACTCCTCTCCGGAGATGATTCGGCATAGCAGTGGATACAGCTCTCATTGCATTGGCTGGTCATCTCAACAAACAGCATGCCGAGCGCAGCACCTTTGAGCAGACCCGAAAGCTCGGCAGACGTTTCGAAGGCGGCAATTCCCTCAAGTTGTGGATACTGTTTTTCCATGAAGCTGATCCGCTTTTTATCCTCCCCAGTAGTGGTTTCAGTGACAAGGTGAATGATGGAATCGGCAAAATTGCGCTCTAGTACGATGGGGCCGGAGGTAGTCTCAAGTGTGACCATGGACGGCGCCATAGTTACCAGGATCGGAGAACCGCCCGGTAGAAAGAGGAGTTGGGGTGATGGTGAGGCTGATTGAGTCAATGGATGTTAAAGCGTGGATGGCCTGCCCGAAAATATCATTTACAAACCTGTCCCGGATCTTTGCATTTAAACTTCCCTTTTTTGTCTATACAGCAGTTGCATCCTCCAGGAACAAATCCGCACCACTTGTTCACATTTTTGCATGACTTTTTGCTATAGCCTTTGCTTTGCACATAGACATCACATAGCAGGCAGTGTTTTTTACAGCAATCTTTTGGTTTGTACTTGTCCGCTGCGGGAAGGCACGGGCAACAGCTTCCGGCCGGGGCGGAAATTAACAGGCCGCCGCTCCTGCATTTCCCCGGTGGTGGTGGCGGGTCAGCAGAGGCTGGTCCGCTAAGAACCATGGCGCCAAGCAGTGCAGGGGGTACATAGCCGACCAGCTTCAGAAGTCGGCGGCGTGCAATCTGCTCTGCTGTCTGTTCACTGTTGTTCATACTGCACCTTAAGCGAAAAGTAGAGACATCTCTTTAGCTTGCTAAAGATATCCACAGCATAGCTTGAGGTGTCGAAGTTGCAAGAGTGCCACTACAGGGGCAGTGAATATGTGATGGAAATCACACTGCCGGGGGCGGCTTTTCACCGCTTTGGTAGCGTATCTGTCATACCGGACAGTATAGTATTTTCCAATCCATAAATGAGTCTGAAAGTTAAGCGCATGGTTTGTATGTCATGCTGCTTTGTTGTTCTGTCCAAAGATTGTTTTGAACAAGATTTTACGAGCATTTCGTAAATGCCTCCATGCGTCAAGATCAGA
>JAJRVG010000148.1 GCA_021545595.1 Zetaproteobacteria bacterium
ATCAGGTGAGAGGTCAGCTCACCATAGGGGTAATAGCGGTGGGTTCCGGCGATTACATTTACACCTGAGAGGTGGTGCAGGCGCGCGGTCAAAGGAGCCACAACTTCCCAACTAAGCTTATCCATCAGCAGGACAGGCCGGTCACTTCTTGCATGGCTGATACGTTTACGGATATTGATGATCTGCTGGTCACTCCAACCCAACAGCTGCTGTAGTGTGGAGAGCGTCTTCTCCATATCTTCGATACGTTCTGAAATCATCTGTACCTGATAAGATACATGGTTGAGCGCCAACCCCTTGCCATTGCGGTCCGTGATGACGCCCCGGGTCGGCAGTAGCGGAACAACATTGATTCTATTTTTATCGGCCTGCAGCAGCAGCCCCTCATGCTGATAGAGCTGCAGGTTGATCAAGCGTGCAAACAGTAGCACCAGAAGAACGGCCACAGCCAGTTGAAAAAATACCATGCGCTTTTCAAAGCGCCGCCGAATGTCAAGCTGGGCTAACATCGGGGCGGGCGGCGAAATACCAGGCAAAGGTGCAGACCATCATAGTCAGCAGCCACTGTGAAAAACTCCAGCCAAACCATAGAAGCGGGAAGAGGCCTGCAAACATAAGCAGAACCCGTTGAGGCCGACCGGGGCCGAGGTGCTCATCAGCCTTTGCCAGGAAAAACGGAATTAGAGCGACAACAGGCAGACAGACCAGAGAAGACCAGTGCAGTGCCAGATCGTGGATCCAGAAACCGGGCAGCACCCAGACCCAGTTACCACGCTGAGCAAGAATTGCGGCCAACAGAAGGGCAGCAGCCCAGTCCGGCTGAACTACAAGCCCGGCCAGAGCCAGGTTAAGCATGATTCCCAACAGTGACAGCAGCAGGACAAAAGGGGCGATCACTGTGCGGCTCTCCCTGTTGCCGATGCCATCGCAAGCCAGCTCTCCCGCTGCCAGTGTGCAATTGGTTCGGCATCAACTTTTGCAAACACCTGGCCGGGAATAGGTTCAACTTTTGTAATACGGGCAACAGGAATACCGGCCGGGAACATACCGCCTGCACCACTGGTTTGAAGAATAGAGCCTGCTTTTGGGGCATTTTCGATGGGTACGAAGTCAACCATGAGACGGTCACCCTGACCCCTGACCAGTGCCGCCAGCGCAGTGCCAGGGATAGTTACCGGGACAGCAATGGCGGCATCGAGAATGGTTCGTACGACGGCAGAGCCGGGCTTGGCATGGTCGACAAGGCCGACCAGTCCGTCACTGGAGACAATAACATCATCAGGCGCCGCTTGCTGGGCAAGAAGAATCAGGCGTTGACTCATTTTATCAGGACTTCGCCCCTGAACTTTGGCCGCATGCCAGTGGTAGCCACGGATCTGTTGAATGTCGAGCAGGGCTCTTAATTGCCGGTTCTCCTCACGCAGACTTCTTACCTCCTGAGTCAGCGTGCTCTGTTGTTCCAACCGGATGGTCGCGTGCTGGTAGTCGGATTGAAGCTGGCTACGCGTATGAAGCCAGAGGGTTGCATCCTGCCACCAGCGACCAGGAGCCTGAAGCACAGACAGTAGCGGAGCCATACCAAGGTTGAGGCGTTGGCCGACAGGGAGTTGTTGAATCGACACGAGCAGGATGAGCACCAGGCCGGACCAGGCCAGGATACGTAACGGGCTCCTGCGCTGAGACATGAATTAGTCCTCGAAAAGAACGCCCCGCATATGGTCCAGCTCCTCCAGAACCCGGCCACTGCCAAGCACCACGCAATTCAGCGGGTCTTCAGCAATGGTGACAGGCAGGCCGGTCTCTTCACGTAGCAATTGATCCAATCCCAGCAGCTGGGCGCCACCGCCGGTAAGCATGATACCCTTATCGACAATATCAGCTGAGAGCTCCGGAGGTGTTCGCTCCAGACAAACTTTCACGCCATCAACAATGGCATTTACGGACTCAGTTAGCGCTTCAAGAATTTCTGAATCATCCAGCAGCAGATTTTTGGGCACGCCGTTGATCAGATCGCGCCCTTTAACCTCCATCTCACGGCGTTGCTCCTGTGGGTAGGCGCTGCCGATCTCCATCTTGATTCTCTCAGCAGTTGGAGCACCAACCAGCAGGCTATATTTTCTGCGCAGATGATTGATAATTGCATCGTCCATCTTATCACCGCCTACACGAACAGAGCGTGAGTAGACGATGCCGCCATAACTGATTACGGCAATTTCACTGGTGCCGCCGCCAACATCAACCACCATCGATCCGGAGGCCTCTGTTACAGGAAGGTCGGCACCGATAGCGGCAGCCATCGGCTCCTCAATCAGGAACACATCACGGGCGCCTGCTGAGAGGGCTGATTCACGGATCGCCCTGCGTTCGACAGGGGTGGAGCCGTAGGGGACGCAGATTACGATACGCGGAGCGATGCCCCAGGCACGCTTATGTACTTTCCGGATAAACTGTTTCAGCATCTCTTCGGTGACAACGAAATCTGCAATAACGCCATCTTTCAAGGGGCGAATGGCCTGAATGGAGTCCGGTGTACGCCCAAGCATCCGTTTTGCGTCAGTTCCGACGGCCAGTATCTTCCGGTTTCTCTTGCCGTCACCTACATGGATAGCAACAACGGAAGGTTCGTTTAAAATAATACCCTCACCACGAACATAGATCAGCGTATTGGCTGTACCGAGATCGATAGAGATATCACGAGAGAAAAATCCAAAAACATTTTGCAGCATGAGCACAACCTGAACGTTAGAAAACTTTATTCGAGAGCATAGATGTAGTGGTGCCGGAGGTAAAGAAAACAGAGACTATGAGGAAGCTGCAGCCTGCAGGGTGCCACAACAGCAGGCGTGCCTTAACCAGCACTTTGGAAGAGGCCTGCAGCCAGGTCACTCCCCGAGAAGATGGAGTCGAACGTGCCTGGTCATCGGCTGGAGACGGTGTTCATAGAGGTAGATGCCCTGCCAGATTCCCAGCGCCAGACGCCCATCTGTAACCGGAACAGTGAGTGATACCTGCGTCAGTGCCATACGGATATGGGCTGGCATATCGTCCAGGCCCTCTGCACGGTGGCAAAATATTGGGTCACCATCCGGCACCAGACGGGACATAAAGGCCTCCATATCCTGCAAGACATCCGGGTCAGCATTCTCCTGAATTATCAGCGAACAGCTGGTGTGCTGAACAAATAGATTGAGCAGCCCCGTCTCAATGCCGCTTGTCGGTACCCACTGCTGAATTTCGCGGGTGATATCGGTCATGCCGCGTCCATGCCCGTTCACGGTAAGATGATGTTGCAGTTGTCTCACATGATCTCCAGCCAGACAGGCGCATGATCCGATGGCCTCTCCTTGCCACGTTCATCCTGATAAACACCGGCAGCCCTGGGGGTCACTGCTGCTGTAGCCAGAATGTGGTCAATACGGATGCCCCAGCCACGTTGGTAGGCATTGAGACGATAGTCCCACCAGCTATGCATGGGCTTATCGGGATACAGCGCACGGATGGTGTCAGTCAGTCCCAGCGCCAGGAGGGAGCAAAACATCCCCCGCTCCGGCTCTGAGCACATAATCTTTCCCTGCCAGCGTTTCGGGTTGTAGATATCGATATCGGCAGGCGCAATATTGTAGTCACCCAGCACAACAAGCCTCTCGTGTCGGGAGAGCTCTGATTTCAGGTAGTCACGCAACGCACCCAGCCAGCGGAATTTATAGTCATACTTTTCCGAGCCGACCTCCTGTCCATTGGGAACATAGAGGTTAATGATTCTCTGCTCATCTATCGTTGCAGCCAGCACTCTTCGCTGCGGATCATCCAGCCCCGGGAGATCTGTTACGATCCCGGTTGCTTCAGATTTGCTGATAATGGCAACACCATTATAGGTTTTTTGCCCGGAGAAGGCGACATGGTAACCGGCAGCCTCTATTTCAGCCCGGGGAAACTTCTCATCCGGCACCTTGGTCTCCTGCAGGGCGAGAATATCAGGCCGATGTTCGTTCAGGAAACCGAGCACGTGGGGCAGGCGAACATTCAGAGAGTTCACATTCCAGGTAACAATATGCATGTGGCCATGCTGATTGATCTGGCCGGGTTGCTCAATCACCGGTTTAAACAGGCTATAACAGTTAAGCAACCACTCTCCTGTGCGCCAGATGACAGAGGAAGGGGCAAACACCACGATTCTGATTGTTTTATAACCGTAGTGAGCCGAGTCACATCATCAAATTCAGCTATCATAGACAATAGACAGATATTGTAAGGGTTGTTCTGATTTTTTCAGTCTGCCCCTGAGGAGAGCCATATGAATCTGTTCCGAGCCAAAAGAATTGCTGATGCCTTTTCACAGGTTGGAGGTTTCAGTGTCGAAAATCAAAGTGGGGCGATCTGTGTCGATTACCTTGGCAACAGGGCTCGTTTTTTCCATGAAGCCAGTTTCTGGTCTTTTGTTTTCAGCCTGGCCCGTGCCAGCCATGAAGAGGGCCCGGTAGCCAGAATTGAGTCAGAACTGGCGGCATAGTTTTTATGCAGCGGTGCCGGTTAAGCTGCTGTAAATTTTAGCCCGGCATTTCCATGTGAGGTCAGGCCTCTTGTTGGTTCTGTGGCCAATCTTACAACCCTTTAATGCATCGCCGAATGGCCCTTTTCATGGAAGTGCCTGAGCCGTAGCGTTTCTCCGGCTCTTTCTGCAGGGCTTTGTCGACAATATTGCGGACACTGGTCGGAATCTCCGGACGGATTTTGCAGATATCCGGATGTTTCTCATTAATAATCTGATATGACAATGTTGCGATTGAATCGCTGTTAAACGGCCGCTGCCCGGTCAACAGAATGAACATGGTTGCGCCCAGTGAAAACAGATCAGAGCGACCATCAACTTTCCGGCCGGCCATCTGTTCTGGCGACATAAAGCTTGGCGTACCTAAAATAACCCCGGTTTTTGTTCGGCTGTTTGATGTGATGCGTGCGATACCGAAATCGGTAATTTTAAGAGACTCTGTTTTGGTGTTGTACATCAGGTTTGCCGGTTTAATATCCCGGTGGACCACCTCCTGCTCATGCGCATAACTTAGTGCATCGGCAATCTTCGCAACAATGTCGAGCACCTTTTCAATCGGCAGCAGCTTTCCGGGTTTGGTAAAATGACTTAAAGGCCTGCCATCAACATACTCCATCGCAATATAGGATAAATCGTGCTCTTCCCCGGCATCATGAATGGTCACAATGTTCGGGTGATTCAGACGTCCTGCAGCAGCGGCCTCATGGAAAAAACGTCCGCGCACATCTTTAATGGCGTCATCATCAAACTCCTG
>JAJRVG010000149.1 GCA_021545595.1 Zetaproteobacteria bacterium
CAGATCGGTAAAAACGTTCACCTCTCCGGCGGTGTTGGCATCGGCGGCGTACTTGAACCACTGCAGGCCACGCCGACCATTATTGAAGACAACTGCTTTATCGGTGCTCGTTCCGAAGTGGTTGAAGGTGTAATTATCCGTGAAGGCTCTGTTATCTCAATGGGTGTTTATATCGGTAAGTCGACCCGCATCTATGATCGTGAGACCGGTGAGACTTTTTACGGTGAAGTGCCGCCATATTCAGTTGTGGTTTCAGGCTCTATGCCCGGCAGGGCAGGCGGCCCGAATCTCTATTGCGCCGTGATTGTGAAGAAGGTGGATGAGAAGACCCGCTCCAAGACCGGAATCACTGAACTTCTGCGCGAATAAATATTCTTCAACTTGAATTTATGATTACGTTCCATGATTTACTCAAAAGCTACGGGGTTGATCCACAGTGTGTTCGAGTAGTCAGACATGGAAACAAAGAAATCAATGTTTTAGATGTGTTTCAAAACAATAAAGAGCGATTTAATCAGTATTGCTCTTGGCAAAAAGAAAACAAATATGGAAAATCTAAGTATCTAGCCGTGTTTGCTCCCGCAAGAGGTACGACTTCATTGTTTCTGGGTATGTGGGCTGTAGAAGGGGTTACAAAAAATAATGAGCTTCAAAAAAAGCACTTAAGAATGCTCGTAAAAAATGATCTGCCACAACACTGGTTTGGAGAGCACGTCTACTATCACTTAAAAATTACCGAGTTAATGAGTGATCTAAGCGAACGGTTGGTTATTGAATGGGGGAAGTCAACTTTAAATTGGGTTCAAATTAAAGATAAGAATATTGTTCAAATCAAGCCAAAAAATTCTATCGATGATTTTTCATCTTACGATGACATTCAATTATCTTACAGCGACCTAAAGAAACTCATGCGCGATAGTGACTCAAACACTTCTTGGGTAAATGCCCTTTCTTCTGTAAATGGAGTGTATTTAATTCTCAACAAAACGGATGGCCGCTTATATGTTGGTTCTGCCTATGGTAAGGATGGTATTTTAGGGCGTTGGAGTGCCTATTCAAAATCTGGCCATGGTGATAATAAGCTCCTGAAAGCGTTAGACCCAGAGAACTTTGAATTTTCTGTATTGGAAATTACCCCTCTAGTTATGTCTATAGATGAAGTAATAGATAGAGAAAATCGCTGGAAAGTTCGTCTTGCCACCAGAGAGTTCGGGCTTAATGATAATTAGTTGATAACTGAAAGGGATATTAATGTTTTGATTCCTTAATACGGCAGTTCACTATAGGCATAAATCTGTCTTGGATCATTAAAGCGGGCGAACAGCTCCAGGCCCCTGATTCCATCAAACCAGGTTTTTGCACCCGGCAGGGCGACAATCTTTGAAATAACGGAATCGCCAAACCATACGCCGAGATCGCTTAGCAGGTTCTCAATAAAAAAATCTCTGAAATCCATGTGCGGCTCGATGTCTACCTTGCGATAATCATCAGCCACCCCGGCACGCACAGCTGCCGATGCAATGGCTGCTTTCAGATCGCCCAGCTGATCCACCAGACCCAGCCGGTGCGCATCGACGCCACTCCAGACCCGCCCCTGTGCCAGCTGATTTGCCCGCTCCGGCTCCATGTTGCGCCCTGCCGAGACATGTTTGATAAACTCACTGTAGACATCATCCACACCCATCTGGAATATCCTGGCCAATTCAGGATTCAGCGGTCTGTCCGAACGCAAGCCACCGGCAATCGAGGTTGTCCCCAGGCCATCGGTATAAACACCCAGTTCATTCAGGCCACGATGGACGGATGCCATAATGCCAAACACACCTATCGAACCTGTAATCGTGGTGGGTTGTGCCCAGATTTCATCAGCCGGTGCTGCGATCCAGTAGCCCCCGGATGCCGCCACACTCCCCATGGAGACCACAACCGGCTTACCGGAAGCCCTGATTCTTTCAACCTCTTTACGAATCACTTCCGATGCCAAAGCGCTGCCGCCCGGAGAATCAACCCGCAACACCACCGCCTTGATCTGCTCATCCTGCCTGACATCACGGAGCAGGCCTGCAATCGTGTCGCCACCCACCGTGCCGGTTGGCTGCTCACCGTTGACAATCGGACCACTGGCCGTGATCACTCCAATCAGATTCTGGCTTGGTGATTGTGGAAGCTCGACATCTGTTGCTTTCAGATACTCTCTGTAGCCAATTGTCGCGATATCATCCGACTCACTCTTGCCCAGTAAACCGGCAATATAGGCATCCGCATCATGCCTGTCTGCCAGCTCATCAACCAGATGCTCTGCTTGCATCAGCCGTGCAACATTGCCGTCATACTCGGCCAGATAGGTTGAAGGAGCATCTAGAATTGTCTGGATACGCTCCGGCTTAATACCACGCATCGCAGCAATATCAGCTTTATATGCCTCCCACAGTGTCCCAAGCCATACCCTGTTGGCAGCACGATCTGCCCTGGACATATCATTACGAACCAGTGGCTCGGCGGCAGACTTATATTCACCAGCCCGGAAGAGATGTATATTTACATTCAGCTTTTCCAGAGCCGATTTGAAATAGTTTCGGTAGAGTGCAAAGCCGGTCAGCTCAATCAACCCCATCGGATGCAGATAAACCTTATTGGCCGTTGCAGCCAGATAGTATTGGGATTGGGAAAATGCATGGCCTGCCACCACCACCGGTTTGCCACTCTGCTTGAATGACTCAATAGCCTTGCGAAGATCCTGGAGTTTGGCCAATGGTGCCTGCTGAAGTTTTTCCAGATCAAGCTGAACTATTCTGATTTTCGGATCAATCTTTGCCAGCTCCAGTGCCCGGATCAGATCTTCAATCAAGACCTGATCCGGTGAAGGCAGGGAAAACGGAAATGAGTCAGAACTCGGCCTGACTATCTGCTCCACCAGCCTTCCCTCCGGCTTTATGACAAGAATCGCATCTTCCGGCACTTCAGGCATGGAAGCAAAAAGTGTGCTGAAAAAAATGATAAGAAACAGCAGCAGAAAACCATTGATAAAAATCCTTCGAATTCGATCCATCCAGCGCATCAGTCCTGAAAAAAATGCCTTCATTCCCTTCTCCTCAACTTTTATAACCAGCGGCCAACCATATCGCGACCCATGGAAGGGTCGCCAATATCAGAAACGCAAGTGCCTGATATTGTGAGTAAAGCCAAAATCATATTTTTGGTTTTACGTAGTTGAAAGATACAGGATGTATCTATTCAACATCTAACAAACAGCGTACCCCTGCTTGGCATAAGTACAGCAGACCGTAGAGTGCCCCTCACCATGCAAGATGTACAACCCGCAATTGATGCTCCGGCCATTGATTCGATCCAGGCCACACTCCTTGCCCTGATTCAGGGCCTGACCGAATTTCTTCCGATCTCATCCTCGGCACATCTGGCACTGGTACCGCTGCTCTCCGGATGGCCGGATCAGGGGCTGGCCTTTGATTGTATTGTACATCTCGGCACCCTCACCGCTGTTATTCTCTACTTCCGCCATGAGCTGAAGCTGATGGCCATCGGCTTTGGAAAAACCATTGTCGCACGCTCCTGGCATGTGGATCGGGAAGGGCAATTGGCCTGGTTTGTCGGTCTGGCAACCATTCCTGTCGGCATCGCAGGGCTC
>JAJRVG010000150.1 GCA_021545595.1 Zetaproteobacteria bacterium
ATGCTGACTCGCATTCGTAATGCGCAGACTGCCGGAATTGAAAAAATTGAAATGCCTGCAAGCAATATACTGCTTGCCATGGCTGAAATTTTGAAGGAAGAGGGCTATATTGCTGCAGTTAAGGCATATAACCACAAAGGCCACCGCTTTCTGCGTCTGACTCTGCGTTATGAAGATGGTGAACCTGTGATCCGTGAGATCAGACGTGTTTCCAAGCCTGGGCGTCGCGTCTATAGCGGTGCGGAGGATATTCCCCGTGTTCGTCGTGGCTACGGCGTTGCTGTGGTGAGTACTTCTCAGGGAATCATGACAGATAAAAAAGCACGCGCAGCCAAAATTGGTGGCGAAGTGCTCTGCACAGTATTTTGAGGTAACACGATATGTCTCGAATTGGTAAACAACCCATTACCCTGCCATCCGGTGTGGAAGCAAAAATTGAGGCTTCCAGTGTTACGGTGAAAGGCCCGAAGGGTGAGATGGCATCACCTCTTTTTGATGGTATTTCTGCTTCACAGGAAGGCTCCGAGCTGCAGTTGGCCTGTGCTGACCTTGGAAGTAAGAAGATGAAGGCCAACTTTGGCCTGGCTCGCGCACTACTGGCAAACAATGTTACCGGTGTGAGCGAAGGTTTTAAGAAAGTTCTTGAGCTGCGCGGGGTCGGTTATCGTGCTCAGGCTCAGGGTAAAAAGTTGAACCTGTCACTGGGCTTCTCACATCCGGTTGAATATACGATTCCGGAAGGTGTCCAGGCACAGGTAGAGAAGAGCAATATTATTATCAGCGGTTTTGATAAGCAGAAGGTTGGGCAGGTTGCTGCCGAGATCCGTGCTTTCCGTCCGCCAGAGCCTTATAAGGGCAAGGGTGTTCGTTATGTTGATGAGCATGTTGCAATGAAGGAAGGTAAGAAGGCCTGATTCGTCAGAATCAGAGCTCTTCTTTTTGATACACCTCCAGAAAAGCGTGTCTGTACACTTTTCTGGAACGCAAAGCCAAAAGTGCGATTTTGTCTTTGCTTACAAAATCAACACTTCGGGGTTGATTTTGGCAGCCCACCCATGGGCCGCACGGATACTCTAAATTTTTCAGAGCATCCTTGAAAGTTTAAGCAGGAGATTTATACAATGTCTGCAAAGCGTTATGAAAACAGTGCCGCAATTCGACGTTCACGTCGTGTTCGTGCGCGCGTGAAATCAACCGGGCGTCTGCGCCTGAGTGTGTTCCGTTCGGCTCGTCATATCTATGCACAGATTATTGATGATGCGGAGGGTAAAACTCTGGCAACAGCATCCAGCCTTGATAAAGAGATTAAGGGTGGCGGCAATCGTGAAGCAGCGGGAGATGTAGGGAAGCTGCTTGGTGATCGTGCTCTGAAGGCAGGCATCAGTGTAGTCTCTTTTGATCGTGGCTCTTTCTCATACCATGGTCGCGTACTGGCACTGGCAGAAGGCGCACGCGCTGCCGGACTGAAGTTCTAGGGGTATATTTGATGATCAATGCTGAAGAATTGGAACTGACTGAAAAGCTGGTTGGCATCAACCGAATCTCCACAGCCACTGCCGGTGGCCGTCGTATGAGCTTCACTGCTCTGATGGTTGTTGGTGATGGCAATGGACATGTCGGGTTTGGCCACGCCAAAGCGAAAGAAGTTCCCGAGGCAATCCGTAAGGCGAATGAAATTGCCCGCAAGTCAATGATCTTTGTTCCACGTGACGATGGCACGATCCATTATCAGGTGACTGGTCGTCAGGATGCTTCACGTGTGTTGATGAAGCCTGCCAGTGAAGGTACCGGTGTGATTGCCTGTGCTGCTGTTCGTGCAGTACTTGAGGCAGCAGGTGTGCAGGATGTTTTGACCAAGAGTCAGGGTTCCCGTAATCCTATTAATGTGGTTCGGGCAACATTTAATGGCCTGAAAGAGTTGGAGAGTCCAGAGCAGATCACCGCACGTCGCGGTAGGTCCGCCTGATTTTTCGTAAGTATTAGTAGTTAAGCAGGAGTATATGAACATGGCCAAAAAGAGTGTTATCCGTGTTCGCCAGATCAAAAGTGGCATTGGCTACTCTAAAGATCAGAAGGCGACTCTGACAGGTCTTGGTTTCCGTCGTTTGAACCAGACAGTTGAACTGGAAGATACGCCATCCGTTCGCGGCATGGTAAATAAGGTGCGCCACCTCGTACGCATTGAAGATGCGGCATAGGCCGGGGTAGGAGATAAGTCATGAAACTAAATGATATTCAGTCTACAAGTGGCTCCCGCAGAGATCGCAAGCGTCTGGGATGTGGTATTGCTACAGGCCATGGCAAAACAGGTGGCCGTGGCCATAAAGGCCAGAAATCCCGTACCGGTGGCAAACTGATGCGTGGTTTTGAGGGCGGCCAGATGCCATTGATTCGTCGCGTACCTAAACGTGGTTTCACACCTGTTTCAAGAAATGAATTTCAGATTATCAACGTTGGTCAGCTTGAGAAGCTCAAGGCAGGCAGCAAGGTTGATGCAGCAAAGCTGTTTGAAGCGGGTCTTATTCGTAATGCAGTGGATCCTATTAAGCTGTTGGCCAAAGGCGAGCTTTCCAAGAAGCTCAATTTAACTGTAACTGCAGCATCTGCATCTGCTAAAGCCAAGTTTGAAGCTGCCGGTGGCAGCCTGACTCTGGTCGAGGCCAAATAAGATGGCGCAGGCAGGTCAGCTGGGGGGATTGGCAAATATTGGTAAGATTCCTGAGCTAAAGAGCCGGATTCTTTTCACTTTGGCAATGCTGATCGTCTACCGTATGGGGGCACATATCCCTGTACCAGGTATTGACGCGTCTATGCTGGCTCAGTTTTTCAGTCAGGCTCAGGGCAGTCTTCTGGGCATGTTTGATATGTTCTCAGGTGGAGCGCTTTCACGCCTGACAATTTTTGCTCTTGGTATCATGCCTTATATCTCGGCTGCTATTATTTTACAGTTGATGACGGTCGTCTCTCCAAAACTGGAGCAGTTGAAAAAAGAGGGTGAAGCAGGTCGTCGCAAGATTACCCAGTACACCCGTTATGGAACCGTTTTCCTTGCATGCTTTCAGGCAATTGGTATGTCCATTGGTCTGGAGTCATTCTCTGTAGCCGGCCAGTCTGTTGTTCTTGATCCCGGATTGCAGTTCCGTGCCATTACCGCAATCACACTTGTTACCGGAACTATTTTTCTGATGTGGGTGGGTGAGCAGGTCACCGAGCGCGGCATTGGTAACGGTATCTCCATGATTATCTTTGCAGGTATTGTTGCGGGCCTGCCATCAGCCATTGGTGGTACACTGGAGCTTGCACGTACCGGCGAGTATAGTGCATTTACTGTGCTTGGCCTTTTCGCCATGGCGATTGCGGTTACCGGCGTGGTCGTATGGTTTGAGCGTGCTCAGCGCCGTATTCCTATCCAGTATGCAAAACGTCAGGTGGGTAATCGACTCTATGGTGGTCAGTCATCCTTCCTGCCATTGAAGGTGAATACAGCGGGTGTAATTCCCCCCATTTTTGCATCCAGCCTGATTCTTCTGCCGGCTACATTTGCACAGTTCACCAAGGGTTCCGAGGGTTTTAGCTGGCTGGGAGACCTCTCTGCAATTCTCTCACCGGGAGCATGGCTCTACATGACGATATTTACTGCCCTGATTGTATTTTTCTGCTTCTTCTATACCGCGATTGTTTTTAACCCTAAAGATACTTCGGATAACCTGAAGAAGAATGGTGGTTTTATTCCGGGCATTCGCCCCGGCCAGAAGACAGCTGATTACATCGACGCTGTTCTGACCCGGATTACTGTTGTTGGTGCAGCCTATGTGACACTCGTCTGCCTGCTGCCCCAGTATCTGATCAGTGAGCTCTCTGTTCCATTCTATTTCGGTGGAACCAGCTTGTTGATTGTGGTGGTCGTAACCATGGATACCATGAGCCAGATTCAATCTCATCTGATGAGCCATCAGTATGAGGGTTTGATGAAGCAGGCACGCCTGAAAACCAGCCGTTAAATGAACATCGTTCTGTTTGGGCCGCCGGGTGTTGGCAAGGG
Organism: Zetaproteobacteria bacterium; assembly: GCA_021545595.1. Lineage (GTDB taxonomy): Bacteria > Pseudomonadota > Zetaproteobacteria > Mariprofundales > Mariprofundaceae > WSZY01. Next base: position 4,043 of record JAJRVG010000150.1, read on the forward strand.
CACTCAGAGTGACATGCTCGCTAAAGAACTGGGGATGGCCCACTTTGCCATGGGTGATATTTTAAGAGTGGCCGTTAGTGATGGGTCAGACCTGGGCCTGAAGGCAAAAGCCTACATGGATGCAGGCAAGCTGGTTCCTGATGATGTTGTGATTGGTATGATTGAAGAGCGAATCAGAGACTCTTCTGCAAAGGGAGGCTTTCTCCTGGACGGTTTCCCTCGCAACCTGTCTCAGGCAGAGGCTCTGGCTGCAATGCTTGAAAAGTATGGTAAGCAGATCGATCGGGTTATCTTTATGGATGCACCGAAAGATGCGTTGCTGGAGCGGCTTAGTGGCCGATTGATCTGCAGGGCTTGCGGTTTTGGATTTCATCGGCATTATTCGCCCCCCCGTGAAGAAGGGCGTTGTGATCAATGTGGTGGAGAACTTTACCAGAGAGATGATGACAGGGAAGAGGTTATTGGCCAACGCCTTGAAGTTTATGGTGAGCAGACAAAGCCACTTCTGGATTACTACAAGGCTTTGCCATCGTTCAGGAAGCTGGATGCATCCGGGGAGATGAAGGCAGTTTATGCTGCGGTGATTGAGGCGGTGAGAAACTAGAGCATGGCTAAAGAAGATATTATTGAGATGTCAGGGGAAGTGGTTGAAAAGCTTCCGAATGCAATGTTCAAGGTTAAACTTGAAAATGACCATGAAGTGTTGTGTACGATTTCAGGCAAGATGCGTAAGTACTACATTCGTATTTTGCCAGGTGACAAGGTCACAGTGGAGATATCTCCTTATGACCTTTCACGCGGTCGAATCAGTTACCGCGAGAAGTGAACAGGAGAGGCTCAGGCCTTGTTGGATAAACTGGCAGGCTTGAAAAGCTTGTCGTTAAAGAAACGACGGAGGTAGATCTGTGAAGGTCCGTGCGTCAGTTAAGAAAATGTGTAATAAGTGTCGGGTTATCCGGCGTAAGGGCGTGGTTCGCATTATTTGTGAAAATGCACGTCATAAGCAGCGTCAGGGCTAACCTGGCCTACTTCGATAAGGAGGCGTAAGTGGCACGTATTTCCGGTGTTAACATTCCGACGCAGAAGCGCGTCGAAGTTGCATTAACCTATATTTTTGGTATCGGGTTGAGCAGCTCACGCAAGATTCTGGAGCAGGCCAAGGTCAGCCCGGAAGTGCGCGTGAAGGATCTCAGTGATGCTGAGGTCAGCAATATTCGTGGCATCATAGATGCAGATTATACCGTAGAAGGTGATATGCGCCGTGAAGTAACCATGAACATCAAGCGTCTCACCGACCTTGGTTGTTATCGTGGCCTTCGTCATCGGAAAGGGCTGCCGGTCCGTGGCCAGCGCAGTAAGACAAATGCTCGTACCCGCAAAGGTCCCCGTCGTACCGTTGCCGGTAAGAAGAAATAGGGTTTGAGGAAGTAGAATGGCTGCACCTAAAACAAACAAGAAGCGCACACGTAAGAACATTGCTAACGCAGTGGCTCATGTAAAAGCCTCTTTTAACAACACAATTATCACTTTTACCGATGAAGCCGGTAACGCTATCAGCTGGGCAACCAGTGGTGGTTCCGGATTCCGTGGTTCCCGTAAGAGTACACCATTTGCTGCACAGGTTGCTGCTGAAGATGCTGCACGCAAGGCAATGGATCATGGAGTCAAGAATGTCTCCGTACTGGTTAAGGGGCCTGGTGGAGGTCGTGAATCCGCTCTGCGTGCGATTGCCGCAGTTGGCCTTAATGTTACATCTATCCGTGATGTAACCCCAATCCCACATAATGGTTGTCGCCCTCCAAAGCGGCGCCGCGTTTAGGAGTTTTAGACAATGGCTCGTTATCTCGAGGCTAAATGCCGTCTTTGTCGGCGTGAAGGCGAAAAACTCTATCTGAAAGGTGGGAAGTGCTATTCGGACAAATGCCCGATCGAGCGTCGCCCCTATGCACCGGGCATGCACGGCAAGAGTCGTCGCCAGAAGGTGTCCGACTATGGAACCCAGCTTCGTGAGAAGCAGAAGGTTAAGCGTACCTACGGTTTGCTGGAGAAGCAGTTTCTTAGTTATTACAAGGAAGCTGATCGCCGACAGGGGGTAACGGGTTTGAACCTGCTGCACCTGCTGGAATCACGTCTGGACAATATTGTGTTTCGTATGGGCCTGGCATCTTCCCGCACCGAGGCGCGTCAGCTTGTTCGTCACAACCACGTCAAGGTGAATGATCGCTGGCTGAATATTCCTTCATATCAGGTGCCCGTAGGTGCACGTATCTCCATCAATGAGAAAGCCGCTGAGCATCTGCGTGTTAACGCCTCTCTTGAGGCAGCTTCACAACGTGGCACTGCTGAGTGGCTGGATGTTGATCTCACCACCAGACAGGCCACATTTCGTGAGCTTCCTGCACGTGATCAGCTGGATCCGGGTATCCGTGAACAGCTGATTGTAGAACTTTACTCCAAGTAATCACTGAGGTCATAAATATGGATCTGATCAAACCACGTTCGATTACGGTTGAGGAAATTATTCCCGGCCGCACAGCGAAGATTGTTTTTGAACCACTTGAACGTGGTTACGGCACAACCATTGGTAACAGCCTTCGTCGCATGTTGCTCTCTTCTCTTCCAGGGGGAGCGGTGACATCGGTGAAATTTGATGGTGTTATGCACGAATATGATACCATTAAAGGTGTTCGTGAAGATGTCATGGACATTATTCTGACCATGAAAGAGCTGGATATTGATATGCTTAACGCTGAGTCTGTATCAATCACTCTGGATGCCAAAGGCCCTGCAGTTGTTACGGCCGGTGATATACAGTGCCCGACTGGCGTAACTATCATGAACCCGGAAATGGTTCTCGCACATCTGAATGAAGATGCTGCGTTGAAGCTTGAAGCGATCGTTGAAAAAGGTCGTGGATATGATCCGGCACATGAACGTGAGAATGATGACCGTGCGGTTGGATTTCTACTGGTAGATGCCTCCTACTCACCTATTCGCCGTGTTGCGACCCGTGTTGAGAATGCACGTGTAAGCCAGAAAACCAACTATGACAAACTGATCATGGAGATTGAGACCAACGGTTCACTTACTCCGGAAGAGGCGATTGGTGCAGCTGCCAATATTATCCAGGATCAGCTTGTAGTCTTCGCTGATTTCACTGCGCTTGAGGATGATACGGCAATGGACAGTGAAGATGATGGCATTGAAGAGGTGCTTGCCCAGCCAATTGACCACCTCGATCTTTCAGTACGTTCTATGAACTGTCTGAAGAGTGATGATATCTTCCGTGTGGGTGATCTGGTGCAGCGTAGTGAACAGGAGATGCTGCGTACCCCGAACTTTGGCCGTAAATCACTGACCGAAATTAAAGAGGTGCTTGAGAATATGGGGCTGGGTCTGGGGATGAAGCTGGAAAGCTGGCCACCTGAAGAGTCCAAAGAAGTTTAAGGAATAGAGAGAGGTATCACACGATGAGACATCGTAAACATCATGGTTCTCTTGGACTGCCAACCGGGCATCGTCGTGCCCTGCTTGCAAATCTTGCAACAGCACTGCTGACACATGGCCGTATTGAGACTACACAGGCCAAGGCGCGCGCAGTTCGTCCATATGTTGAAAAGTTAATTACACTTGGTAAGGCAGGAGATCTTCACTCCCGTCGCCAGGCTCTGGCAAAACTGCGCTATCGCCCGATTGTTGACCGGCTGTTCAATGATGTGGCTCCGGTTTTTGAATCACGCGCTGGTGGATACACCCGTATTATCAAAACCCGTCACCGTGCAGGCGATGCTGCCCCGATGGCTATTATTGAGCTGGTAGGTCAGGTTGCAGCAGCTGAAACGGCTGAAGCTGCTACTGAGGCGTAGTTTTTCTCACTGCTGAATGTTGTTTTAAAGGAGGTGCACAACTGCACCTCCTTTTTTTATACCCTGAATATGGATGTTTACGGCAACCGATTATTGACCCGGAGGTGATTCCCGGCTTGAATGCGGCGCTATGAAATATTGTATCCGCCTTTTAACACTTTTGATCGCAATATTTATCCTGTCCTCTTGTTCTGATATGCCTAAACTGTTCTGGTCCACTACTGAAGCTGACCAGCCAGCTTATGCTCGGGGAACAGGCAACTCTCCTGCAGCTCAATCCCGTGCTCCACTGGATGTACCGCCCTCATTAAGAGGAGAGGTAGAGGTTCCTGTGCCTGATACCGTTGCATCTAAAGGCGGTGAGTCGTCGGAGCCTGCAAAGGAAGTTGTTGCGGGTAAGGCTGTGGCACTTGATGCAAAGCTTTATGCAACTGATGCGGCCAATGTTTTCTCAGCAGTGGTTGATGCCATGACGGCTCTGGATATGCCGGTGCAAAGTGTGGATTCACCCAGTGGAACAGTTACAACAGACTGGATTCGTCAGGGTTCAGAGAAGAGTGCAAATTCTTCCGCTATTGCCAGTATGTTTAGTGCCGGTGGCGTACAGGGACGCCGCCATCGTTTTGTTGTCAGGGTACTTCGTCAGACGACAGAAGAAAAAGTCCAGACCCGTCTGGAAATCAGAACGGTTGGTCAGGCATATATGAACCGCCACTGGGTTAATCGCCCCATGCCACGCAAAGTCAGTGGTAAACTCTTCTCTGCCGTGGATGAGCGTCTCTCAAATTAGTTTATAATAAATTCTATAAACTCTGCATCAGGTTTCTCAGGGCTTTTCCCGGCAGGGTTTGGCGCATGAGTGATTCGCCGACAAGAAAGCCGTAGATTTTCGATTCATTCATAAACTGAACATCATCACGTGAGAAAATGCCCGATTCGGTTATCACTGTTTTGTCAGATGGAATCTGTTGCAGCAGTGAGATGGTTGTCTGCAGTGATATCTCAAATGTGTGCAGGTTGCGATTGTTAATGCCAAGCAGGGGAGTGTCCAGTTTCAGAGCTCGCTCCAACTCTGCTGTATTATGGACCTCGGGAAGGATCGACAGGCCTTGCTCAGAGGCCGTAGAAGCCAGTTCCTGTGCCAGGGCATCGTCTACCATTGCCATGATGATCAGAACAGAGTCAGCACCCAGCATACGGGCTTCTACGACCTGATAGGGGTCAACCATGAACTCCTTACGCAGAATTGGCAGACTCACCACCTTGCGAATGGCACGAACATAGTCATCAGAGCCCTGAAAATATTTCACATCGGTGAGTACGGAGAGGCATGTTGCACCGGCGTCCGCATAGGATTGGGCAATCCAGACCGGGTCAAAATCTTCGCGGATCACGCCTCTGGATGGCGATGCCTTTTTCACCTCTGCAATGACTGTGTTTTCCCTGTTGCTGATGCGATTGATAAGTGCGCCGGCAAAGTCCAGAGGCGAGCAGTGGCTGGCGAGCTTTAACAGTTCCTGCTCAGAGATGCGGGACCTGCATTGGGATACCCATGCCCTTTTATAGGCAGCAATTTCGTTGAGGATTGAACTCACGACTGATTCTGGGTGAATTGAACCAGTGCAGCGAGCGTCTGCTCAGCCTTGCCGGAATCAATGGCTTCGGCAGCCATGGTAATTCCATCCCCTATACTGCTTACGTGTTGTGCTACCCAGAGGGCAGCTCCGGCATTAAGCAGAACAATATCGCGGGCAGCGCCTACCTGACCGGCAAAGATATGTTTAATAATTTCAGCATTATAAGATGCATCACCACCCTTAAGGGCTTTGGGCGTAGCAAATGGCATGCCGAATGCTGATGGGTCGATTTCAAATGGTTCGATATCACAATCCTCTTCAACAAGAAAAGCATCAGTAATGTCAGTTGTGGTGATCTCATCAAGACCGTCACGGCCATGTACAACCAGCGCACGCTTAATACCAAGTTTCTTCAGTGCATCGGCAACAAGCTCAAGCCTGTCTTCCGCATATACACCAAGGAGCTGATACTCTGCATTGGCAGGGTTGGTAAGCGGCCCCAGAATGTTAAATAGTGTTCTGATGCCCAGTTCACGGCGTATCGGCCCGGCATGGCGCATGGCAGGGTGAAGAGTGGGTGCAAAAAGGAAGCCGATGCCGACCTCATCGATACAGCTTGCAACCTGTTCAGGGGTCAGCTCCAGCTTTACCCCGAGAGCCTCAAGCACATCGGCTGCACCGGACTTGGAAGACATGGCTCGATTTCCATGTTTGGCAACTGGCTGGCCGCAGGAGGCAACTACCATAGATACCGCTGTTGAGATGTTAAATGTGCTTGCACCATCACCACCGGTTCCACACGTATCCAGAAGGCCGGTTGAATCCGGGCAGACATGGGTTGCTGCAGCCCTCATGGCCTGAGCAGCACCGGCAACGATTTCGGCAGTCTCTCCACGAATGGTGAGGCCCATTAACAGAGCACCGATCTGGGCAGGGGTAACCTCCCCCTGCATAATCAGGCTAAAGACTTTATGCGTCTGCTCTCTGTGAATGGGTTGACCATCCTGAAGCTGTTGAATCATTTGCTGAATAAGAAGCTGACTCATATTGAAACCTCCAGAAAATTTTTCAGCATCCGGTGCCCGTGCTCGGTCAGGATTGACTCCGGATGAAACTGGACGCCGAAAGTCGGGTGTTCGCGATGTTGCAGCCCCATCAATTCCCCCTCCCTGGTCCATGCGGTTCGAAGCAGGATTTCCGGAAGCGGCTCTTCGACAATCAGTGAGTGGTATCTTGTTGCAATAAATGGGGAGGGAAGACCGGCAAAAATGCCTTCACCACTGTGCTCAATCGGACTGGTTTTACCGTGCATTAGTCGCGGAGCACGAATCACTTTGCCTCCAAAGACTTCACCAATGGCCTGGTGGCCAAGGCAGACACCTAGAATGGGAATCTGGCCGGAGAATCGTTCAATAACACTTTTGGAAATCCCTGCTTCATGAGGTGTGCAGGGGCCTGGGGATATCAGGATATGGCCGGGATTCAATTCACTGATTTCATCAAGGCTGATTTTATCGTTACGGTAAACCTGCGGATGCTCACCCAGTTCGCCCAAATACTGTACCAGATTGAAGGTGAATGAATCGTAGTTGTCGATAACGAGAATCATGAAAAAGCCTTTTTCCTGCCTGCGATTGTAAGCTGGGAGAAGGATGTTTCTGGCCTGTTCACTAAACCCTCCTCTGCGCTTCAGCAAGAGCCAGTGCACGAAACATGGCGGCAGCCTTGTTAACACACTCCGTATGCTCACGTTCCGGTACGGAGTCAGCAACGATACCGGCACCGGCCTGAATATGGATTTCACCACCATGAATCACGGCAGTTCTGATGGCAATAGCCGTATCCATACGTTGCCCGCCAAATCCGATATACCCAACCGTACCCGCATACGGGCCACGAGAAACCGGCTCAAGTTCGTGAATAATCTCCATAGCACGCACTTTTGGCGCACCGGAAACTGTTACTGCCGGGAAGGTTGCAGCCAGCAGATCGAGGCTGTCTGAATCTTTGCTCAGATCACCCTCAACCTGGGAGACGATATGCATCACATGCGAATAGCGTTCAATAGCCATGGACTCAGTCAATGATACAGAACCGTATTTGCATACGCGGCCAAGATCATTACGGCCAAGGTCAACAAGCATGAGATGTTCGGCCAGCTCTTTAGCATCGGCCAGTAGCTCTTCTTCCATCACCTTGTCTTCTTCCGGGGTTTTGCCACGCGGACGTGTGCCGGCAATCGGACGAACCACGGCCTTCTCCATTTCACGGCGAACCAGAATTTCCGGTGATGAGCCAACCAGAATTGTGTCGCCGATATGCAGATAAAATAGATAGGGTGATGGATTGATATGACGCACCGCACGGTAGAGATCAAACGGTGCACAGTTCAGTTTCTTGGAAAATCTCTGACTTAACACCACCTGAAAAATATCACCGGCATGAATGTATTCGCGTGCTTTGGAGACAGCCGCTTCAAAATCGGCCTGTGTGGTTTGAGCTACGGGCAGTTCAGCTACGGTGGTGTCGGCATCCAGATTCAGCACATGGGCCATTTCACCTTCATAGAGGCTTGCCTCCATACGATCCAGTACATCCTCTGCCTCTTCAGACTCATTTTCCGGCAGGCGAACACAACAGGTCAGTGTGCCTTTCAGGTTGTCGAACACCATAAAGCGGTCGACCAACAGATAAGCTGATTCGGGGGCACCCACCGGGTCAGGCAGGTCAGCGGGGATGTTTTCAAATTGAGAAACGATCTGATAACCAAAATATCCTACTGCTCCACCGGCAAAAGGCAGATCATCTTCCGGGATAAATTCCTGATTCAGAACATGATCACGTAACCAGTCGAGCACACCGCATTTGATAGTCTCTTCACTGCCATCACGATGAAGAAGGTGGGTTGTGTTACCATTCGATGTCGCCCTGCATGCCGGGCTGATACCCAGAATGCTGAATCGACCCCACTGTTCACCACCTTCAGCCGATTCAAACATGAAGCAGTCACCACGATTGACGAGGCGTGAGAAAACCCCCGGCGGTGTCAGGCAATCGGCTGAAAGCGTGCGCTTGAAAAGGTTCACTTTATCTGCCCTCAAATGGTGTTGACACTGCCATGTGCGCATGGCTGTATTCGCGACCGCAACGGGTCGCAGGATCTATTGCTCCGGGGCCATAGCTCAGCTGGGAGAGCGCCACACTGGCAGTGTGGAGGTCAGCGGTTCGATCCCGCTTGGCTCCACCAGATAGCAAGCCGGAAATTGCCACTGTGCGATTTCCGGCTTTTCTCTTTTGTGCGCTGCTGTCTGCTACTGTTTTCACTGCTGCGAAACATACATTTTCTACCACATCCGGGCTAGACTCAATGCAGTATAAAGAATTATGCATATCCTCCAAAAACCAGACACGAAGGCCTGTTTTTGCCAGTGAATTGCCTGAGGGGAAATTTAATGAGTGCACTCTCCACGATTTTCACTCTTTTTAAACACTTAGCGTTAATTTTTGTATTTTTATATTATTTAGCGTAAGGTTTTGCACATGAGCGTACATTTTTGTGGCTATGAGTGGCTAAAACAAATCTATAAACTGGATATTGATTCTCCCAATTCTATTTCAAAAATTGGCGGAGCAAAGAGTCCTGATAGTCGTATGTTCCGTTCAGAGTACCAGCCAGAAGATACTTTGGCAGGACACCTCCTTTTTGCTCTAAAGCATGAAAACCTGAATCTTGGCATCCTTAAAGCATTCTTCAATACTTGTGATATTAGAGAGCTTGAGGAGTGGATTTCTGAGAACCCTCAAGGCTTACAAACTCGCCGTGCATGGTTCTTTTATGAATGGCTGACAGGTAGGGTGTTAAGCCTTCCAGATGCCGACACGAAGTATAAATACGTTGATGCTCTGAATGAGAAGTTTTACTACACAGCAGATAAAACGAACTCGCCTCGGCACAAGGTTCGCAACAACATGCCTGGCGTTCCCGGGTTTTGCTGGTTAGTTCGTAAAACACCAGCAATGAAAGCTTTTGATGCTAAAGAACTGCATAAGCAAATGAGCGATGCCTATTCCAACCATCCTATGATTGGCAGAGCTGAGGCTTTTTTGCTGACCAAAGATTCTCAAAAGAGCTTTGAGATTGAGAAAGAGAAGTTTGATAACCGTGCTGTCCGCTGGGTGAAAACTGTTCGTGCTTTTATGGGTTCACGTCTTGATGATGCCAAACTGTTTGAGATGCAGAAGCAGCTTGTTTCCAACCCTGATAATGGTTGGCGAGCAGATTACGGTTGGATTGGCGACCGTCTTCCTGATGCAACACCTCTACCAGACCATATTAGTGCGCATCCCGATGCATTAGAGCCTCTTATGCAAGCTTGGCTTGAAGCCTATTCGCTCATGTTTGATAGGCATCCTGTAGCAGCAGCTACGGCATTGGCGTATGGGTTTATTATCATTCACCCATTCTCAGACGGAAATGGGCGTATTCATCGTTTTATTCTGCATCAGTTGGGTAAAGTTCCTGTTTCATCCGAATTGCTTGAGAGCATTGATGATTACATTGCTTCATTGGAGAAACTTTCAGCTCCAATTCTTCAGCGTTCCGATTGGACAGTAACCGCCGATTACAATATTAAACTGATAAACGATACGTCAGAGTTATATCGTTATGCCGATGCAACTGAGCAGGCTGAATATATTTATAAATGCATTGAGCAGTTTGTAATGCTTCGCTTACCGCAAGAGCTGGAATACCTGAGTGCATTTGATGAAGCCAAACGCATTATTGATGATGCATACGATATGCCAGACAAAGATTTAACCCTGCTGGTTAATCTTTGTGTTCAAAATGGTGGAAGTTTGTCGAAGAAGAAACGTAAGCTCTTTGCACTATTGTCTGACGAGCATATCGCCTTTGCAGAAAGGACTATCAAAGAGTCTTTTGCAGACTACTTTGAGGTGACAAAGACTAATCAATAATTGCCACTGTGCGGTTTCCGGCTTTTCTCTTTTGTTTACTGCTGTCTATTACTGGTTTCATTGCTGCGAAACATACATTTTCTGCTACATCCGGGCTAGACTCAATGCAGTATAGAGAATTATGCATGTCCTCCAAGAACCAGACACGAAGGCCCGTTTTTTATATGGAAGATTGTGCTAAGCCTTCTATAGTAAGGTTTGTTCATATTGGAGGGGAAATACATGTCGATTGAAAAACTGACGCAGGAAGATGGAAGCAGCATGGATATGGTGAAAGAGAATATCGAAAAGCTGAAAGAAATTTTTCCTGATGTATTCACCGAAGGCAAAGTGGACTTCGATATTCTTCAAGCGACGCTGGGTGAATATCTGGAAACGGGTGAAGAGCGGTATAGTTTTAACTGGCATGGTAAAGCTCAAGCTCGCCGCATAGCCCAAACACCATCGACTGGCACATTGCGTCCATGCCCTGAAGAGAGTGTGGATTGGGATAATACACAGAACCTGTTTATTGAGGGTGATAACCTAGAAGTACTGAAGTTGCTTCAGAAATCGTACCATAAAAAAGTAAAAATGATTTATATTGACCCACCGTATAACACGGGGAAAGAATTTATTTATCCTGATAAGTTTCAGGAGAACCTTGATACCTATTTAAAATATACTGGGCAGAAGGATGATGAAGGTCACAAGTTTTCAGTAAATACTGAAACAATAGGGCGTTATCATACCAACTGGCTTAATATGATGTATCCAAGGCTAAAGTTGGCTCGAAATCTACTCAGAGATGATGGCGTGATTTTTATATCCATTGATGACAATGAAGTCAATAATTTAAGAAAAATATGTGACGAAATATTTGGTGAGGAAAACTTCGTTGCAAACTTCATTTGGGAAAAGAGAACAAATCGTGAAAACCGAAAGGTAGTTTCACATAGGCATGACTATGTTCTTTGCTACTGTAAAACCAAGGAAGTTGATTCGAGGGTAATTAAGCAATTGCCAATGTCTAAGAAAGCATTAGCCAACTATAAGAACCCTGATAATGACCCTAGGGGACGGTGGAAGTCAGATCCTGCACATGCTCAGGCTGGACATGGAACAAAAGAGCAATTTTATGTGCTGACATCGCCTAATGGAAAAAATCATAAGTTGGAAAGCGGAAGGTGCTGGGTTTATACAAAGTCCGTAATGGATGAGACAATAAGAGATGGACGGATTTGGTTTGGTCGAGAAGGTAATGGTGTACCTAGAATTAAGACGTATTTAGATGCTAAAGAAAGAGGGCTAACTCCAGAAACCATCTGGTTTGCTGAAGATGTGGCTACCAATGAGTCAGCAAAAAATTCACTAAAAGAACTATTTGATGGAGTAGCGGTCTTTGATACCCCAAAACCTATTGATTTGATAAAAAGGGCATTGTTATTAAGCTCTGAAGAAGGTCTCATCCTAGATTTTTTTAGTGGAACTTGCGTAACTGCACACGCTGTTCAGGCTCTTAATTTTGAAGATGATGGGAACCGTAAATTTATAATGGTTCAACTGCCTGAACCATGTAGTGAAAACTCAGAAGCCTTCAATATAGGGCTCAAAACCATTGCGGATATTGGGAAAGAACGCATTCGTCGGGTTATCGATAAAATGAAAGAAGATAACCCAAACTATAATGGTGACCTTGGGTTCAAGGTGCTCAAGCTGGATTCCTCCAATATCAAGCCTTGGGATGTTGATTTCGACAATATTCAACAGTCGTTGGAAGATTCAGTTTCCAATATTAAATCAGATCGTAGTGAAGAGGATGTGCTCTATGAAATCCTGTTGAAATATGGTTTAGGCTTAACTCTCCCCATTGAAATCCGAACTATCGAATGCAAGAAGGTGTTCTCCATCGGTTTCGGAGCATTAGTGATCTGTCTGGATTCAGATATCACCTTGGATGTGGTGGAAGGTATTGGTAAGCTCAAAGCAGAGCTTGAGCCTGAAGTGATGCGTGTTGTGTTCAAAGACAACGGCTTTAAAGATGATGTAGTGAAAACCAACGCTATCCAGATTCTCAAACGCTATGACATCGAAGATGTGAAGAGTTTATAGGAGAAGCCATGCAGCCTTATATTCCTCAAACACTGCCTCTTGAAGACTTGGATTATAAACGTCTTTTTGGCTTGGCTGTTGATGCCAATGCAGCCCTTGCCCGTTACGATGGCTTATTACAAAGCCTTGTGAACCCTGCCGTATTGCTTTCACCGATTACCACACAAGAGGCAGTGCTATCTTCTAAAATCGAAGGAACACAAGCCACGCTGGATGAAGTGCTTGAACATGATGCTGGTATCCAAATGGATGAGCAAAAAACTCAAGATATCCAAGAAATCAGTAATTATCGTAAGGCACTGTCCATAGCCAGTGAAGAGCTTGGGCACAGACCTATGTCATTATCACTTATTAAATCCATTCATGCCGTGCTGCTTGATAGTGTTCGAGGTAAGGATAAAACGCCTGGTGCATTCCGAATCAAGCAAAACTGGATTGGTGCGGCTGGTTGTAAGCAAGAAGAAGCTACGTTTATTCCTGTTTCGCCCTTGCAGTTGCAAGATGCGTTGGATGCTTGGATTGGCTATGTGCAATCCGATGATATTGACGCATTGCTTCAAATGGCAGTGGTACATGCTCAATTTGAGCTGATTCATCCATTCTTGGATGGTAATGGTCGTATTGGTCGATTGTTGATTCCACTGTTTCTATATCAAAAGAAAAAGCTGGCTTCACCAATGTTCTATTTGAGTGCGTATTTGGAAGCGAATCGTGATGAATATTATGCGGCACTCAATGCAATCTCTGCCAAGCAGGATTGGAATGGCTGGATTGCCTTTTTCTTAAAAGGTATCGCTCAGCAAGCTGATGAAAATGCAGCCAAGGTAAAAGCCATGCAATCGCTGTATGATGATATGAAACGCATTATCCATGAAATAACACATTCACAATATTCTGTTTACCTGCTCGATGCGATTTTTAACAAACCGATATTCAAGACTTCAGATTGTGCCGCCCAATTAAAGGCTGAGCATGGTATTCATGAGAAAACTACTTTGAGCTTATTGCGACAGCTTAAAGAGGAAAATGTGCTGAAAGAGTTGCAAGCTGGTAGTGGTCGCAGAGCGGCAACACTCTGTTTTTCTGACTTAATTAATCTTGCTGAAGGCAGGACAGTATTGTGAGTTGTTTAGTGGAGCTTGCATCAGTTACAAAATACTTTATGGAGCGTATTTTCAATAATATTATCCACAAGTTATTTTGTGGAGTCTCGAAGGGTAACAAAGCATGGGAGAGTTTTGCGTCCGATATTTCCCAGGCTTTCGGACAGAAACTTGTTTGTGTATGCCCCATCGGACGCAATGAGGTCATGATATGAAAATTAAATTTAACCCAGACCTTGAATATCAACACGATGCTATCAATGCCATATTGGGTGTGTTTGAAGGGCAGGAAGCACGGCAGACCAATTTCTCTGTTCCGACAATCAAGCAGGCACAGATGGAAATGCTTTCAGAGCAGTCTGACCTTGGTATTGGTAATAAGAAAGAGCTATTGGATGATGAAATCCTTGCGAATGTTCAGAAGGTTCAGCTAACCAATGGACTCAAACAATCCGATAGCTTGGGTTCTATGGATTTCACTGTGGAGATGGAAACGGGTACGGGTAAAACCTATGTGTATCTTCGTTCTATCTTTGAGATGAATCGCAGATTTGGCTTCTCCAAGTTTATCATTGTAGTGCCATCGATTGCGATTAAGGAAGGCGTATATAAATCCCTTCAAATCACCGAAGAGCACTTTAAAGAGCACTTTGATAATGTTCCATACGATTACTTTGTTTATGACTCTTCCAGCCTTGGCGAAGTACGAAGCTTTGCAACCAACGATGCGATCCAGGTCATGGTGATAAATATCGATGCATTCAAAAAGAGTTTCACTGACCCATCAAAAGAAACCAAAGCCAATATCATCCATCGTGCTCAGGATAAGTTGAGCGGTACAAAACCGATTGAATTTATACGTTCAACAAACCCAATTGTCATCATTGATGAGCCGCAGAGTGTGGACAATACCTCCAAATCAAAGGAAGCCATTGCTTCACTAAATCCACTTTGCACATTCCGTTACTCAGCAACGCATAGGGATAGACATAATCGGCTCTACAAGCTGGATTCAATCGATGCTTATGAGCAGAAGTTGGTGAAGCAGATTGAAGTGGCATCCATTCAGGTTCAGGACGGCCACAATAATGCATACATCAAGCTATTGTCTGTCGATATCAGAACCCATACGGCCAGAATTGAAATTGATGCGATGCAGGGTGGGCAGGTTCAACGTATCATTAAGAGAGTGAGAGGTGGCACTGACCTGTTGGATTTGTCAGGCGGCAGAGATATTTATGACGGGTATATTATCAATGATGTTTATTGTGAGCCTGGCAATGAGTATATTGATTTTACTGGCATGCCTGAAGTCATTGAGTTGAATCAGGTCGTTGGTGGTGTGAATGAGGACGAATACAAGCGTTTACAGATTCGCAAAACGATTGAAGAGCATCTTGGGAAAGAGCTGAGGCTACGCCCCAAGGGATTGAAGGTATTGAGCCTTTTCTTTATCGACAAAGTGGCGAATTACCGTAGCTACGATGAAGATGGAAATCCCCAAAAGGGTAAGTATGCCCAAATGTTTGAAGAGGAATATGCCGCACTTATCAAGAAACCAAAATATCATTCTTTGTTTGAAGGCGCTGATCTGGAATCATTGCCTGAAGAAGTTCACAACGGCTATTTTGCTATTGATAAGAAGAAAGACTCCAAGGGTGATAGCTTTCTTAAAGAGTCTTCGGGTGATGGCAAAACATTGGCTGATGGCAGTGCATACAGCCTGATTATGAAAGACAAAGAGAAGCTTCTCAGCTTTGAATCCAAACTGAAATTTATCTTCTCGCACTCGGCTTTGAAAGAAGGCTGGGACAATCCGAATGTGTTCCAGATTTGCACATTGAATGAAACTTCTTCTGTAATGAAGAAGCGGCAGGAAATTGGTCGTGGCTTGCGTATTGCGGTGAATCAGGACGGCGAGCGGGTTTATGGCTTTGATGTGAACACGCTAACAGTCATGGCAAACGAATCTTATGAGGATTTTGTTAAGCAGCTACAGAAAGAAATTGAAGCCGATGAAGGCATTCGCTTTGGTGTGGTGGAACAGCATATGTTTGCCAATATCGTCGTTGAGAATGATAGCCATCAGGATGAACACCTTGGCGTTGAGGCCTCAGAAGCTATCTGGAACCACCTGCATGAGCAGGGATATATTGATAACAGAGGCAAGGTTGATGATAGCCTGAAAAAGGATTTGAAAGAAAATCAGGTCAATCTTCCTGAAGAGCATAAGGAACATGCCCAGCAGATTGTAGCCGCACTGAAAAAAGTAGCTGGAAACCTCAATATCAAAGATGCTGGAAAGAGAGAAAATGTAAATCTGAACAAGAGTATTTATCTTGGAGAAGAGTTCAAAGCACTCTGGGAGCGAATTAAGTATAAAACAACGTTCCGTGTGGATTTTAATGTTCAAGACCTGATTGATAAGTGTGCTAAAGAAATTAATGAAAACCTTATTGTAGGCAAAACACGTTTTGTTTACGAGAAAGATAAGGTGCAAGTGCTTCGTGGAGGGTTAGAAGGCGTGGACTCCAAAAAGAGTATCTACGTTTATAATGTTAAAGATTTTAGTCTTCCGGATGTAGTAAGTCACCTTCAGAACGAAACGAATCTGACCCGAAGAACCATTGTTGATATTCTTATCAAGAGTGAGCAGCTACAAAAATTCAAAAGCAATCCTCAAAAGTATATTGATGAAGTTGCCTCCATCATCAAACGCCAGATGCGTCACTTCATTGTGGATGGTATCAAGTACGAAAAAATCGGTGATGACCATTTCTATGCCCAAGAGCTTTTTGAAGAGAATGAGCTAACAGGTTATCTCAGTAAAAATATGCTCAAAGCTGAAAAGTCTGTTTATGAGCAAGTCATATATGACTCTGATGTTGAGGCTGAATTTGCGGCCGCTTTTGAGAAGAGCAATGATGTTAAAGTGTATGCCAAGCTGCCATCTTGGTTTAAGGTGGATACGCCGCTGGGCAGCTACAATCCCGATTGGGCTGTGCTGGTTCAGTGTGATGGCAAAGATAAACTCTATTTTGTTGTAGAAACGAAGGGCAGTCCGTTTTCTGACGCACTTAGACCTACTGAGAAAGGGAAAATTGATTGCGGCAAAGAGCACTTCAGAGCCATTGGTCAAGATGTACACTTCAAAGTTGCCAATAAATTCGATGCCTTTATGGGTGAGGTGGTTTCGTAGGGTCAGTAGAGGTCGGTGGTGATTCTATAATTTAGATAGCTGGCAGTCTGGGCTTATAAACATACTAGCTTAACAAGAAAGGGGAGGGTCAGAGACTGTAAATCTAACTGTGTAAATATTTCAAACAGCTAATATGCTGACAGGAGTATTTATGAAGAAGAAAGAAAAATATGATCCAAAGATAGTTGCGTTAGCCAGTGAATTGGCTAAGCATATGAAGACGGAATCTGAC
>JAJRVG010000151.1 GCA_021545595.1 Zetaproteobacteria bacterium
AGATTCCAGCGGGCTGGAGTGAACTCAATTCAACCGAAGTTGACAGACCCGGCGAACTGATCAGACATCCCGATCCCTATGCCATGAAAATGGATACACCGTGCGCCGGTTCAAAGAACCCTGACAGAGCAGGCAACAGGGAAGAGATTCAGCCCACCACCACTGCAGAACACCGTAACGAGCGCCGGACAACTGTAATCCGCCTGCCTTCATTTGAAGCCGTGAAAGAGGATTCCATACTCTACGCTCATGCATCACGGCTGCTGCATCTGGAAACCAATTCCGGTAATGCAAGGGCTCTGATCCAGCGCCACGGCAACCGTGATGTCTGGCTTAATCCACCACCTATTCCACTGCAAACAGTGGAAATGGATGCTGTGTTTGATCTCCCCTACTCACGCAAGCCTCACTCCTCCTACGGAAGTGCCAGCATTCCTGCTTATGAGATGATCAAAAACTCCATCAATATCATGCGCGGTTGTTTCGGTGGCTGCACATTCTGCTCCATCACCGAGCATGAAGGGCGCGTTATTCAAAGCCGCTCAGAAGAGTCAATTATCCGTGAAGTGGAAAATATCCGGGATAAAACACCCGGATTTACCGGCACCATCTCTGATCTGGGCGGGCCTACGGCCAATATGTACCGGCTGGCCTGCAGATCAAAGGCCATCGAAACGGTATGCCGCCTGCCCTCCTGCGTCTATCCGGGCATCTGCAGGAACCTCAAGACCGACCACACACCCCTGATTCATCTCTACCGGCGTGCACGCAGGGTTAAAGGCATTAAAAAAGTCCTGATCGCCTCGGGTCTCCGTTATGATCTGGCAGTAGAGTCTCCTGAATATATCGAGGAGCTGGTCACCCATCATGTGGGTGGTTATCTGAAGATCGCTCCGGAACATAGTGAAGAGGGGCCGCTTTCGAAAATGATGAAGCCGGGTATTGGCAGTTTTAACACCTTCAGAAAACTGTTCGACAAATTTTCAAAAAAAGCGGGCAAAAAGCAGTATCTAATCCCCTATTTTATTGCTGCCCACCCCGGCACCACGGACGGGGACATGCTTAATCTTGCCTTATGGCTGAAGAGCAACCACTTCAAACCGGATCAGGTGCAGGCATTTCTCCCATCACCGATGGCTACGGCTACAGCCATGTACCACTCAGGACGAAATCCACTGGGAAGAATCCGGCGCAACACGGATGCACGATCAAGGCCTCTGTTTACACCCAAACGCAAAAAACAGCGTGACCTGCATAAGGCCTTCCTTCGCTATCATGATCCGGCGAACTGGCCCCTGCTTCGCGATGCATTGAAAGAGATGGGACGCACTGACCTGATCGGAAACGGACCGGAACACCTCGTTCCTGCTGCAAACAAACAGGAAGACAGCAGGAGAAAAAGAACAGGAAAAAGGGGATTTCATGCGGCAGAGAAAAAGAGGCGCGAAAAAAGAGGCTGTGGTAGAGAATACCCTACGGGGTGCTCTTCAACGCTCAAACTCAACTCACTGGAGTCGCACTTGGAAGTTGAATTCAACACTGTACAGGATAAACTGGTTTTTTTATAAAAAATTAAGGTAATGGGGTTTTATTTCTATGCAGACTCTCTCGGAACACAAAGGAGAGATCGTTTGAAAGTGTATCGAAGAGCCGTTGTCAACATGCACTCGCTATGGCTCGCTGGAATTGCGCTAACGCTGCTTGGCGGTTGTGCGCTTGGCCCTGATTTCACCACACCCGAAGCGCCGGAATTAAAAGACTGGACAAGCACAGACCCAGTCATCAACCGCAATGATATTGGCGCTCGTAACTGGTGGACAACCTTTCATGATCCTGTACTCAACGACTTGATTGAAAAAGCGTATCAGCAGAACCCATCTCTGCAGATTGCCGGCCTGCGTATTCTTGAGTCACGTGCCCAATTGGGTATTGCCAAGGGGAACATCTATCCCCAGCAGCAGCAGGCAGGAGGTTCTGCCACCCGCAATCGTATAAGCGAGAACGCTCAAGGCTTTATTCCGGGGATTGGGATGAGTAGCGCCTTTTCCAATTATCAGATTGGCTTTGATGTTGCCTGGGAACTGGATTTCTGGGGACGTTTCCGTCGTGACATTGAATCTTCGGGGGCAAGATTCAATGCTTCTATTGCCGATTATGATGCCGCATTGGTGATTCTTACGGCCGATGTCGCCCGTGTGTATGTGGATATTCGTACGATGGAAGCACGACTGAAGCTGGCGAGAGAGAATATCAAGCTCCAGAAGGAGAGCCTGCGTATCGCACAGGTTCGTTTTGATAATGGTGCTACAACTGAACTGGACGTGCAGCAGGCAAGGACAAACCTGGCTGAAACGAATGCTTTGGTTCCTATGCTATACAAGCAGTTGCGACAATCCATAAATGCCCTGAGCCTGTTGCTGGGTGAATCTCCTGGCAACCTGGATCTACCCACCAGTAATGGAGTTCCTGAGGTGCCGGTACAGGTCATTGCCGGCGTTCCCGCTGATCTGTTGCGGCGGCGGCCGGATGTGCGACGCGCCGAGTTCCAAGCCGCCAGCCAGAGCGCACAGATTGGCGTGGCCGAGGCTGATATGTACCCCCATTTTTCACTGCTCGGCTCAATTGGTTTGCAGAGCAGCACAGGAACATTAGTTGCCGGCAACCCGTTCAATGCTACTGGCAGCAGCCTGGCATATAGCGTTGGTCCGTCATTTAGCTGGAAAATTCTCAATTATGGGCGTATCAAGAATAATATCCGCGTACAGGATGCACGCTACCAGCAGGCACTGATGCATTACCGTGATACGGTGCTGCATGCGTATCGGGAAGTGGAAGACGGTATAATCGCCTTTTCGCAGACGCAAAAAGAAGCCACTTTTCGCAAGAAGGGCGCGCTGGCAGCTCGGCGTTCTGCAGAGTTGGCCAATGTCCAGTATCGTGAGGGTTCGGTCGATTTCCAGCGGGTAGTCAGCTCCGAGCGTGAAATGGTTGCGCAACAGGACAAATGGACACGCACGCAAGGCGAAGTGGCTCTTCATCTAATCAGTATCTACAAGGCACTTGGCGGCGGCTGGGCGTTACGCGAAGGTAAACCTGTTATTTCGCAGGAGAATCGTGCTGACATGGCAGCAAGAACCGACTGGGGAGAGATGCTGGACCACGCGACAACCGGCAATCAAAAACCATAAGTGAGGCATGGCATGAGCATGAAACTGACAAAATTTACCAAGATATTCTGGATTGTGGGACTCATTGCGATCCTGACGCTGGTCGGTTGTGGTGATGTGCCGGAATCTGAAACACCTGAGGTCATCCGCCCTGTAAAACTGATGACTATCGGTGCGGCCCCCGGTGGCGAAACAGTCAAATATCCGGGCGCGCTGTCTGCCATTGAGTCCGTCAGGCTGGGTTTTGAAGTACCGGGAAAAATCATTGAATTGCCGATTTCAAATGGCATGAGGGTTCAGAAAGGACAGTTGTTGGCTAGGCTGGATGACACGGATTATGTGGCGGCAAGGAATGGGGCGCAAGCCAATTACACCGCTGCGCAGGCAGCAGACCAGCGTGCCAAAAGAATTTTTAAGCAGGGAGCGGGCTCCCAAGCCGAGGTAGATCGTGCTCTGCGCAATCTGCATGTAGCTAAGTCGGAATTGAAACAGGCTAAAAAAGCCTTGAGTGATACAATTCTGAAAGCACCATTTTCCGGTGTCGTGGCTATCAAGCTGTTTGATAACTTCAAAAATGTACAGGCTAAGGAGCCTGTCCTGCTGTTTCAGGATATCTCAAGCCTCAAGCTTAATGTCAATGTGCCAGAGCAGGATATTGCAGCTATCAAAACAGGTTTGGTAATGGAGCAAAACATGAAGCTTCTCTCACCTGAAATCGCCGTGAGCGCGGTGCCGGGGCGCACGTTTCCCGCCCGTATGACCGAACTGGAGACAGCCGCCGATAAAGTGACCCGCACCTACCATGCCACATTTGTTTTCACAAGACCGAAGGATGTCAACATCTTACCTGGCATGACGGCCCACGTGATTCTGTATGTGAAGAATTCCATGCTGGAAAAGGCAGAGTCTAAAGGTGTGATGATTCCGGCGGCCGCAGTCGTGTCCGATTCCGGTGGCGAGCCCTATGTCTGGCACTTTAACCCGGAAAGCGGGAAGGTATCACGCATCAAAATTGTACTGGGCAGGATGTCCGGCGACAAAGTAGAGGTGCTTGAGGGGCTTAATAGCGGCAACCGGATTGCAATTGCAGGCGCGGCTCATCTTCGCGAAGGCATGAAAGTCCGGCCTCTGGATGAACAGGCAGAGTATCGGTGAATATTGCACAATTTTTTATTGAACGGCGCGTTATCACGCTGGTTCTCACCGTAGTTATGCTAGGTGCCGGCATGCAGGCATTTGAAGGCTTAAGCCGCTTAGAAGATCCTGAATTTACCATTAAGGATGCATTGGTAATCACGCCATATCCGGGCGCTTCCGCCGCCGAGGTCGAACAAGAGGTCAGTGACAAGCTTGAAACTGCCGTGCAGAAGTTGGGACAGCTCAAACGCGTCACATCTGAATCGGTTCGGGGCATGTCCACGCTGACCGTCACCATCAGGGACAATTATGACAAAACCACGCTGCCTCAAGTGTGGGATGAGGTACGTCGCAAGGTTAACGATATCCAGGAACAGCTTCCGCCTGGTGCAGGCCCTTCACTTGTTATTGATGATTATGGTGATGTGTATGGAAATTTTATCGCCGTGTATGGTAAGGGCTTCAGCTATGCAGAGCTAAAAAAGGTGACGGACATGCTACGCCGAGAGCTACTGCTGGTTGAGGATGTTGGCAAGATCGACACCTTCGGCGAGTATATCGAAGCGATTTATGTAGAACTTAATTCGGATCGCATGTCGCAGATGGGCATTTCCGAACGAGTTATTATCAACGAGTTGCGGCAGAAAAATGTCGTCTCCGATGCTGGCAAAGTCAAGGTGGGGCGTGAATTTATCACCATCAGGCCGACTGGTGGTGTGACAACGGTTGAGCAGTTTAATTCGATCGTGATTTCAAGAGGCAGCGACAAACAGATACATCTGCGCGATATAGCCCGCGTGTGGCGCGGTTATGTGGAACCCCAGAAAACTATATTGAGTTATGATGGAAGCCTTGCCATCGGGCTGGGCATCTCCACCGTATCGGGTGGCAACGTAGTGAAGATGGGTAACGCCCTTCTCAAACGACTGCATGAACTTGGAGAACAGATTCCTGTTGGTATTGAGGCAGGCCTCGTGTCGATACAGTCAACGTCTGTTGAGAAGTCGATCAGCGGCTTTGTGGTAAGCCTGGCGGAAGCGGTGGTGATCGTCATTGCCGTGCTCATGCTGTTTATGGGGCTGCGCAGCGCAGCGCTAATCGGTTTTTTGCTGGTTCTCACCATTGCCGGCACGTTTATCTTTCTAGCCCCGATGGGTGTAGCGCTGGAGCGCATTTCGCTGGGCGCCCTGATTATCGCCCTTGGTATGCTGGTTGATAACGCCATTGTGGTGGTAGATGGCGTGCTGGTTCGCCTACGGAAAAATGAGGAGGTAAAACACGCCGCCATTGAAGTGGTCAAACAGACTGCCATGCCACTTCTCGGTGCAACGATTATCGCCATCCTGGCGTTTGCAGCGATCGGTACATCCGATGACTCTACTGGTGAGTTCTGCCGTTCACTATTTCAGGTAGTGCTGGTCTCCCTGCTGTTGAGCTGGGTCATCGCCGTGTCGGTTACGCCGCTGTTATGCGTGATGTTTTTGCAAGCGCCTGAATCCGGCAAGGATGAGGCCTACAACAGTAGCTTTTACCGCGCTTACAGCAGTTTTCTTGAAATGGCAATTCGCCGGAAGACTGTGTCGCTTGCTGTTGTCTTCGGTTTATTCGCCACCGCCGTGTGGGGTTTTGGTTTTGTCAATCAGAGCTTTTTTCCACCATCAACAAGAGCACAATTCATGGTGGATATATGGATGCCGCAAGGCACACATATTGATGACACGGCAACCCGGGTCAGTTCGATCGAGAATCATATAATAAAAATGAATGGCGTAAGCCATGTCACCTCTATAGTGGGTCAGGGTGCCATGCGTTTTTTGCTGACCTATGAGCCGGAAAAAACAAACAGCGCTTATGCGCAACTGTTTGTAGACGTCGAGGATGCAGGGCAGATGGATGTACTACAGCCGGAACTGGATGATTATCTGATAAAGAATTATCCTGACATGCTCGCCTACTCCTCGCGTTTCCAGCTAGGGCCGGGCAGCACCGGCAAGGTACAGGCACGCTTCAGTGGTCCAGATCGCAAGATGCTACGGCATCTTGCGGAGCAGACTCAGGAAATTTTCCACAACGACCCTGATTCCAAGGCGGTACGCACGGACTGGCGGCAACGGGTAAAGGTCATTCAACCCGTACTGGCAGAGCTGCAGGCCAACATGAACGGAATTTCACGGCATGATGTCAGCAAGGCACTGTTGCGGGCCTACCAGGGGCAGACAGTCGGGATATATCGTGAAAAAGACCTGCTGCTACCGATTATTATGCGGGCTGCTGCAGAGCGCTCAGATGTAAAAAACATGCAACATTTGCAGATCTGGAGTCCCGTCGCTCAGGCAATGATTCCATTGCGTCAGGTAGTCACGGACGTTAAGACCTCATTTGAAGATGAAATAATCCAGCGCCGTAATCGCAGGCCGACGATTACCATCTATGCTGACCCTGTTCATGGCCTGGCAGGCAGTTTGTTTGCAAGAGTACGGCCGCAGGTGGAAGCGCTGCCTCTGCCACCGGGTTACAGCCTGGAGTGGGGCGGTGAGTATGAAGACTCCGCAGATGCCCAGGCCGGTTTGGCTGCAAGCATTCCGGTATTCTTCATGGCAATGATTCTGATTACCATCATGTTGTTCAACTCATTGAAACAGTCTCTGATTATCTGGCTGACCGTACCCTTGGCGCTGATCGGGGTGACTGCGGGGTTGCTTGGCACCGGCCAGCCATTCGGCTTTATGGCACTACTTGGATTTTTGAGTCTTACAGGCATGCTAGTGAAGAATGCCATTGTACTGATCGATGAAATCAACCTGCAACTGCGTGAGAAAAAACCGCTACAGGAGGCGATTATCAATTCGGGCATCAGCCGCTTGCGACCGGTGTTGATGGCAGCATCGACAACTGCACTGGGCATGCTGCCGTTGCTGGTTGATGCGTTTTTTGTATCCATGGCAGTCACAATTATTACTGGCCTGGCATTTGCGACTCTGCTGACCATGATTGTCGTGCCGGTATTGTATGCGGTATTTTACAGGAAGGCGGCAAGCTGATAGCCGGATGCGCCATTTACCCCCCCTAAAGAAGAGCGCAGTGACCTGATCGGAAACGGACCGGAACACCTCGTTCCTGCCTCCGGAAAAGGAGCTCCGAACCATTCCCGGAGGAGAAGGCAGGGAACTGCCAGGAGAGGAGTGCAGAGAAATCGCACTTCCCGCAGAAGATCAGGATAGCCCTCTGAAGATAGAGAAGTGTTCACACTTCCACTATTTGTCTAAAAAATTCTGAATTGTGGTAACCATCCGGTCAATCACTGCTTTAAGGTCCATCAGTTGCTCATCCAGCCGCTCCTGTACCCCATGCCGCAATGCTTTCTCCATGAATATGGCTGCACGGCTCAACTCCTCTGCAGCAAAGGTGGCTCCCAGCCCTTTCAGGGTATGGGCAATAATCCCGGCATCATGGTAGCGCTGTTCACTGACAGCTGTTTCAATCCTCTCCCCTGCATCTGCGTAATAATCGATAAAGTCCTGTAGTGTTTCATTCAGCAGTAAGCTGTCACCACCCATCCCTGAAAGTGCTTTCTCAAAATCGATCATTGGCAGCCCCACATCTCACAACCCTCCCCGAAAGACGAACAGCTATAACTATAGACTATAAAAAAACAGAAGGTATCGCATATGGATGTGATGTCTTTAAACTGGAGAAACCCTCCAGCCTCTATTTGCGAGGGCGCTTTTTGATCTGCCCGGAGTGGCTGCCGCGTGACCTGCGCTCTCCACCGCTTCCCTGCCTGCCCCCTGATCGGCTCATCGGTTTGCGGCGTTTCCCTCTCCCTTTTGAAAATCCACCCTCTGAGAATCCGGCATCTTCCATTTTTGAAGCGTTGAGTTCGCGACCTGACACGCGAACCCTCTTCAAGGTATTAAAAATTGCTTTTGGCATACCTTCAGGAAGATCCACAGTAGTGTAGTTTTCCTGAATATTAACCTTGCTGATAAACTCACTTTCGATCCCGATCTCATTGGCAATAGCGCCGACAATATTGCCCGGTTTCACACCATGGGACTCTCCCACTTCCAGACGATAACGTTCCATGCCACGGCCCGGTTTTGGCAGACTGCTCTCATCCACCATCGGAGTACTTTTTGGAGCACGTTTTGGTGGCTCTCTGCCTTCACGGGCATCACCACGAGGGGGGCTTCTTCTGCTTCCGGGAGATGGCGAACGATCCCGGCCACGGCCCGGCTCACGTCTGGACTCACGCCGCGGGGCACGCTCTTCCCTTTGTGGAACACTTTGCGGAGTACTCTTCACCAGCAGTGGCCTGTCACCCTGCACCATTCGCGCCAGTGCTGCCGCAACCTCAATGGCAGGAATATTATGCTCCTGTGTGTACTGCTCAACAATCTGTGAGAACATCTCCATATTCTCTTCGGCCAGCGTATCCGTGATACGCTGCTTAAAGCCTGCAATACGTTTATCGTTAATATCTTCAGTCGTCGGCATCTCCAGCTTCTCAATCTTCTGCCGGGTTGCACGCTCAATCGAAGCAAGCATACGCTGCTCACGGGGTGCCACAAACAGGATTGCCTCACCACTGCGCCCCGCACGGCCTGTTCTGCCGATGCGGTGCACATAAGACTCGGTATCATGGGGAACATCGTAGTTAATCACATGGCTGACGCGCTCTACATCCAGGCCGCGGGCGGCCACATCGGTTGCAACAATAATATCAAGATGGCCTTTTTTCAGGCGGTTAATGACCTGCTCACGCTGTTTCTGTGCAATATCACCATTCAGGGCTGCTGCGGCATAACCACGCGCTTCAAGCTTCTCGGCAATCTCGACCGTCGCTGTTTTGGTGCGCACAAAAATGATTACGCCATCAAAGGGCTCCGCCTCCAGAATACGGGTAAGCACATCCATCTTATTACGCCCACTGACTGTCCAGTAGCGCTGGCGAATGGTCATGGCCGTAGTGGTTTTCCCCCTGATTGAAATCTGTTCCGGGTTATTCAGGTGCTTCTCTGCAATTTTACGAATCACCGGTGGCATGGTTGCGGAGAAGAGCGCGATCTGACGTGACGGTGGTGTCTGCTCAAGAACCCACTTCACATCATCAATAAAACCCATGCGAAGCATCTCATCGGCTTCATCAAGCACCAGTGTTTTCAGATTGTCCAGCTTCAACGTACCCCGGCGCATATGATCCATAACACGGCCCGGCGTACCGACCACCACATGCGTGCCACGTTTCAACTGACGCAATTGAATGCCGTAGTCCTGACCGCCATAGATCGGCAGCACGTGGAAACCTTTCATGTGGTGTGCATACTTCTGAAAAGCTTCGGCCACCTGAATCGCCAGCTCACGCGTTGGTGCTAAAACCAGCACCTGCGGATCATGTTCATTGAGATCAATACGGGAAAGAATCGGCAGCGCAAAGGCAGCAGTCTTACCCGTACCTGTCTGGGCCTGCCCCAGCACATCGCGGCCATCGAGCACGTAAGGAATAATCTGAGCCTGGATGGGCGTTGGTGACTCATAGCCCACCTCATCCAGTATTTTAAGCAGGGGCGGGATAAGATTCAGCTCACTGAATGCGGGCTGGGCACTGTTTTCTTCTGTCATGGTTACACCTTCGGATATGGCCGGATCGCGAAGAATGCACGTATCCACATGAAGAAACCATGATGGAGTTGCCT
>JAJRVG010000013.1 GCA_021545595.1 Zetaproteobacteria bacterium
AATGCCGTCCTGAAGCCTGGAAATCTGGCGGTCCTGTTCAACACCGCCATGCAGTGTAAAGGTTTTCACCTTGGTGTGTCTGGAGATGCTCTTGAACACCTCACCAATCTGTAGCGCCAGCTCCCGGGTTGGCACCATCACAATACACTTGATACCGTAAGAGCGTCTGCTGCTCTTCATGCGGTGGATTTTATCGATCACAGGTATGGCAAATGCGGCCGTTTTACCCGTACCTGTCTGGGCAATCGCAAGCACGTCCTCATCATTCAGTATCGAGGGGATCGCCTTGAACTGGATGTCTGTGGGCCGGCTGAAGCCAAGCTGTGCCAGATTCTTTTTGATCTCTGCGGAAATATAGTAACGATCGAATTTCATAACACCTCGCCTGCTTTAAACCCGACCAGATCAGATCACGGCGTGCACTCTGCCAACACTACCAAAAGGAAGCGCCTCGGTTTATTTAACGGCCACAGCCCTGTCACACAAACCAAGCCATGCCTTTATCATCTGCCTGCAAAAACTATGTGCGGCAGGCAGATAGTCCGGAGATTGTGCTCGAATCGCTGCAATACCTGCCTCTCCCAGAGCTGCCCGCTCACTTTCCCCGGCCTCAACCCATGACTCAATAATGGGCTCATCCACCTCGATATGAAACTGCAGCCCATACTGTGATGAACCGATACGAAATGCCTGTTGAGGAACATCGGTGTGCGTGGCAACCAGAGTGGCAGAATCAGGCAGTGTGAATGTCTCCCCATGCCACTGAAAAACCATCAGGCCATCATCATCCAGAGCCCGGAAAATTGGGTCGCCAGCTGAATACCGGGTTCTCAGCACAGGATACCACCCTAACTCACGAACCGGGGAGGTCACAATCTCAGCACCCGCCGCTCTGGCCAGCAACTGTGCACCGAGACAGAGCCCCAGAACCGGAAGATCAACCTTTATCGCCTCTCTTAAGAGTTCAATCTCATCAGCAACAAAAGAGAGATGTGTATCATTGGCCGACATTGGACCACCCATGACAACCACACCATCAAACCCTGAAAGTGATTGTGGCACCGGTTCACCTCTATCCATACGAACCGGTTCAATACGATGCCCTGCCTCTTCGATCATCTCTCCAATGATGGCAGCCGGTTCAATTTGAAGATGTTGAAGCAGAAGAAAGTTCATGCCGCTAGGCTAACCTGACTTCTCTATGATATAAATGATGGTTAGGTAAGTGATGGTCGTTGAACTATGCTTACGTTACTGCCTGCCGTGATTGGCAAGAGCAATGGGTGAATATGGGAGCGTACGGATGAAAAGGGTACTGGTGCCATTTACAGATGGCGTTGAAGAGATCGAGCTCGTTGCAGTGGTTGATATTCTGAGGCGTGCAGGGATCGAAGTCATTATGGCAAGTCTCGCCGGCGCTGCAGTGAAGGGCCGCTCCAACATCACCATTACCGCTGACGCAGAGCTTGCTGATATTGCCGATGAACCGTGGGATATGGTGGTGCTTCCCGGCGGACTGCCTAATGCCTACCTGCTGCGTGATGATCTCGATGTAAAGCGTGTTGTAGAGCGATTAAGGGAGCAGAGAAAAACCATCGCTGCCATCTGTGCCGCACCAGCCGCACTGGCCGCCTACGGCATCACTGAGGGCAGAAACGTCACCTCCTACCCGGCTATGAAAGAGGAGATTCAGAAACTCTCTCCATCCGCAATCTACAGTGATGATGCAGTGGTTGAAGACGGTTTTCTCATTACCAGCCGTGGTGCCGGTACTGCTGTTGAGTTTGCACTGCGTCTGGTTACAAGGCTTTCTGGCCGGGGAAAATCAGAAGAGATCCGGCAGTCCATCATTGCCTGAATTTCTGATACCGTTCGCCACATGCGATTAACACAGGAATTCCGTAAACAGTTCAGCCAGCATGAAATGCGTACCCATGGGCGTAAAAATGGTTTTGTAACCACAGGCCAGGAGGCACGCCTGACGAAATGGCTGCCTGTTATCGGCCTCTCCAACAGTATGACGCTCAAAGATGCCAAAATCCCTGAAAACTCTCCCATTGTGATGGAGATCGGATTCGGCAATGGTGATTTTCTGGTTCAGCTCGCAAAAAACCATCCAGAGTGGATGCTTATCGGTGTGGAGATTTATCTGCCGGGTGTCGCCAAGGCTGTTGCCCGTCTTGAGGATGCGGGCCTTATTGAACGCACCCGTATCACCCAGCTTCCCGCCCAGTTTGTACTCACCAGACAGGTGGAAGAGGAGCAGCTCGATGGCATCTTTGTGAACCATCCCGACCCGTGGCCCAAAGCCCGACACCACAAGCGTCGTATTATCCAGAAAGATTTTGCCAGACTGATGGTGAGCCGCCTGAAGCCGGGTGGGTTTATCAAACTTGCCTCGGATGTTGATGAACTGGCCGGGTGGATGCGTGAAATCCTTGATGCCACGCCGGGCCTTATCAATGTGGCCGGAGACGCTGGTTATATTGAACGTGATGAAGACAGAGTTTTCACCAAATTCGAACAGCGAGGCCTGCGTGAGGGCCGCAGCAGCCAGTTTTTACACTATGTTAAAGAGACAAAAGCATGAGGGAGACAACAACATGAGCCTTAAAACCAATCGTGATCAACTTGTGATGACCGCTGTACAGGGCAGCGTATCCCCTGCCAACCAGTGGGCGCCGTTTGAAGTGGGTAGTAAAGGGGAAGTGTTTGCATGGCCCTCAACTGGCGGTATTACCTACAATGTTAAAGTTGGCGATTCAGTCTTTGGCTGGGCAGGTGAACATATCGAACCGGGTGTATCCAGCACGCTGGACCACAAAAACAAAAAGGCATCAGCTGGCTATCAGTTCCTCTCCTGTTGCGGTAATCAGGCAAAAGTTATTTCCGGTGACGCCAAGGGCTCTGTCGGAACTGTAATTGGTCACCATGGCGGCGTTGAACACCTGATGCTCGACTTTTTAGATGACGTGCTGGATCAACTGACATGCGATGATAAGTTCCTGATCAAGGGCTTCGGGCAAGGTCTAAAGTTTATCGACCATCCGGATCTGTTTATCTACAACATTGATCCCGACCTGCTGGAAAAGTGGGGACTGAAAGAGCGCGAAGATGGTAAGATTGAAGTGCCGGTAAATGTTGTGGTACCCGGTTATGCTATGGGTTCAGGTATTGGTGCCCTCTCCATGACAACGGGTGATTATGATATTCTCTGCCACGACGAATCTGTAGTTAAAGAGTTTAACCTGGACAAGCTTCGCTTCGGTGACTTTGTTGCCGTACTGGATCATGATAATCGCTATGGACGCACCTACCGTAAAGGCTCAGTCACGATCGGCATGGTGATCCACTCCGATTCGCCACTGGGAGGCCATGGCCCGGGCATGATGACATTGATGAGCGCAACAGATAACAAGCTGGTTCCGCTACTTGATGACACTGCCAATCTTGGCGCAATTCTTAACATCGGGCGCTATGTATAAACCGACCGTACTGCTTCTGCCTCTGCTGCTTCTATTAACCGGAACGGTGCAGGCGGAAATTTACAAATGGGTGGATGCATCAGGAAAGGTGCATTTCACTGATAAGCCTGTGCATGGTTCTGAGCAGCAGAACTCCGGGTCTATCAGTACCATATCTAACCCGGAATTTAATCTGAGAAAGAACAGCATGCAGATGAAATACACCGAGCAGAGCGGTAATATGTACGTGCAGGGGCGCGTCAATGGTATTGCCATGCAGTTTATGGTTGATACAGGCGCGAGTTATGTATCCATCCCGCCTGATATTGCCAAGCAGGCACAAATCAATACAGATGGTGCACAGCAAGTCATGCTTCAAACCGCCAACGGAAAAATAGAAGCCCCTCTGATTCGTGCATCAAATATTGAAGCTGGCGGGGTCAAACAACGAAACATCCTTTCGGTCATTCACCGGTTTTCACCGGATGGAAAGACAGGCCTTCTTGGCATGAGTTTCCTCTCAAATTTCCACATAACCATTGATCAGGGAAGAAAGTTGATTTTGCTGGAAAAGAAGTAACCTTGCTGGACTCTTCAACCATAAATATTGCCTGCATTCAGCTAAATTCGGGAGCAGTCCGGCAGGAAAATCTTGAGCGTGCATCCTCGTTCATAAGCGAGGCTGCCGGTAGACAATGCAGACTTGCGCTTTTACCTGAAAATTTTTCTTTTATGGGGGCTGATGAGAGTGAAAAGCTATCCGTTGCTGAAGAGAAAAATAGTTCATCGATCCTTGCATACCTTTCCAATCAGGCACGTAAACATGGAATAATCATTATCGGTGGAACCGTTCCATTGAAGGGCAGCAGTAACGGGAAAATACGGAACAGTTGTCCGGTCTTTTCAGCAGAAGGTGAACTGATTGCTCTTTATGACAAAATGCATCTCTTTGATGCCGATCTCAACGGTAAGGAATATTATGAATCAGCTACTGTGGAGGCTGGAGCAGCACCGGAGAGTGCCAGCATCGACGGCTGGAAAATTGGATTGAGTATCTGCTATGACCTACGATTTCCAGAACTCTACCGCCACTACAGCAGCATCGGCTGCAACATGCTTACCATTCCCGCCGCATTCACAGTCCCTACCGGCAAAGCCCACTGGGAGGTGCTTCTACGGGCCAGAGCGATAGAAAATCAGGCATACGTGATTGCCGCTGGACAGTCCGGCATGCATCCCGGAGACAGAAAAACATGGGGGCACTCGATGATCATCGACCCGTGGGGAGATATTCTGGCGACATTGGGTGATGAAGAGGGCATCATTACAGCAGAACTGTCACACAGCAAAGTAAAGAAAATAAGAGCGGCTTTGCCGGCACTTAAACACCGGAGGGTCTGATTCGATATGACTGCCCCAGAAGAGCAGACTGAAGAGCAACAGCAGAGTGGGCCGAGTCGCGAGCAGCTTCGTGCTCATCGCCAAATCTTCTGGGATGCATGGCAGCGCGCAAAAGATGGCATGCCGCTGGATGGTATGCAGGTTCGTATTACGCGCGTCATTGAGATGCATCCGGAGCACCACCACTTATTTGATGATATGGAACTGTTTCTTGATCGGGACTTTCATGTTGATGATGGCATGAATCCCTATCTCCATCTCTCCCTGCATCTGGCCCTGGAAGAACAGGTTGCCACCAGGCAACCCCCTGAAGTTGCACAGGCACTTGAACATCTTATGGCGATCAAAGGTATTGATCGACATGCTGCCTTGCATCATATTCTCGAAATCCTTGCCGAGACGGTCTACTTTTCCCAACGGCAGGGCAGAGACCCGGATGTGATGCTCTATCTTACCCGGGTTAAGGAGCTGATGCAGAGATGATTCGCAGTATTTTCGTATCCGCTCTCTTCTTCTTCGGCCCTGCACTGCTGATGTTCATGCTGAGAAACATGTTCCTCCTGCTCAGAGCGTGGCTACGGCTTCGCCGGCAACGCAAAAAACAGGAACATGAGATCATTGATATCACGCCTCATAAACACGGGTCGCCTTCAATGCTGTTTAATATTGTGGCAATTATGGTTGGTCTGGTCTCTGCTTTTCTGGCATGGCAGGAGATGGGCAGCGGCCCTGAGCAGCGGCAGCACTATATTCCGGCTCATATCAATGAACATGGGAAAGTTATGCCGGGAGCTATGGTGCCGAAAGAGACTCCTCCGGCAGCCGATCAATCAGCTGATAAGTAGTCAGGTGTGGAAGGTCTGTGTTTTCTCAAAGTCGGCTGGATCAACCTTTTTGGCACGTATATTAGTACCACACCTCGGGCACTCATAAATGTCAGCCTCTTCCGTCTGAAACTTCTCTTTACATTGTGGGCATGTCATTTTTACCTGACTCATGACCTCTCCTTTCCGGTAAATGGTCGTTAACTGTGTCTGAGCAGCTTATTGAAAGCCCAATCGACTCTAAAATCAAGTTTCAATCTACTGACTACCGGATAGATGATGGCAGACTCCTGATTACTGCCTCACCACAGCTGGCTGCTGATCGGAAACGTCGCTTTCTGCAGGGGCAGAGCAGGAAAGTTGTTGCCACACCTGATATCTTCTTCTGGAGTGAATGGATCACCCGACTGGCCAACAGAGATGACACGCTTCCGATTCCCCTCACCCGAATGCAGGAGCTTCTGTTGTGGGAAAAGATCATCCGCAATGATCTGGAGTCGAAGTCGGTATCTCACCACATCTCACTTAAAGGCCTCGCCAAACGTGCTGCAGGAGCCTATGCAAGCATGCGTGATTACAGCATTGATACCGTAGAGCTTGCCCTGGGTGGCGAAGAGAGTGAGGCCCTGGCACGCTGGATCAGGGCTCTTAAATCCGAAATGGATAGAGGTGAATTTGAAGGGCGGACATTGGCAGCTAATATTCCGGAACTGCTTATACCCCGGCTGCCAAACATCCCGCTTCCCGAACATATTGTTCTGGATGGTTTTGAATCAATCACCCCGATCCAGCAACAACTGCTTGATACCCTGCAACAACAGGGGTGCTCCATCTTCACCAGCCAAAGCGATCAGATATCGACCACGCCTACCCTGACACCCTGCCAGAGCGCAGCATCCGAGCTTACCCATCTCGCCCTGCGAATCAAAAAACTACTGGATCAAAACCTGTCGGCACGCATCGCTATTCTGACCAGTGACTCTTTCACCGACTCGAAAGCACTACGCCGGGAACTGGATCGGATATTGATGCCCGAATCCCTCACAGACCCCTTCTGCGACAAGCAGAGCGTCTCGACAGAGGCTGAACCACTTTCCGACTGGCCGATGATTCAACAGATCCTGCATCTTCTCTCGTTAACAGGAAGCCGGAGCATTCCACTCACTGATTTCTCTATGCTGCTCTTCTCTCCCTGGCTGGACGGGTTTGATACCGAGCGATTGGAGCGTGCCGCTCTGGATGCGACCTTGCGCCAGCAGAACCATCACCATATTTCATTAACCCGGCTGCTTGCAGGCTCCAGACTGGATGGGCTGCCTGCGCTGAGAGGCATCACTGCGACACTTGCAGAATTGGAGAGCAGCAGCAGAGCTGCAAGCCATTGGGTAAAGGCGGTGCATACACTGTTGCAGGCACTGGGGATTCTGCAGGCAGGCCTTGATCATCAATCGCTACGCAGCGATGCGGAAATCAGGCAGATG
>JAJRVG010000152.1 GCA_021545595.1 Zetaproteobacteria bacterium
CATCATATGTTCCCGCATCCGACACTCTCCGAGATGATTCACGAATCGGTTCTCGATGCCGATGGTAAGGCGATTCATATCTAATCCAACAGGCTCATTCGGGAGTCTTTAAGCCATTAGGGGTCAGGTCTTGTTTGGCTAATTTTGAGAGTGTAGGTTACTGGAATGGTAAGAGTAGTAATTCCAATTAAGTATTATGTCCCTGGAACCTCCGTGCTCGTCCGCAGTCTATAAAAGGTTGCTGAGTTAAAAGCACCCGGAGAAGTAAGATGTCTTTCTGTTATTGGAAACTATGCACCTGTCCTGACACTCAACCTTGCAGCGAACATCACGGAAATCACTGCGGACTTTTTAATGGACTTCAAATTACTAACAACAATCAGGTTGTCGATGGAATTACCCGCAACACTGACGCGGCGATTTTGCGTATGACAGCAGATGAAGCAACCATTGATATGGAGATTGCAAAAGTTGAGCAGCGAAAACAACAGCTTGAAAATATGAAACGTGATTTAGACACCGCTTTTGACGGAGCTAATAGCATTGGTCAGCGTCGCGCAGCAATTCAAAAAGGTATGCAGGCTTATGCGACTGCCAACGAGGTCAATCAGGAAGCTGCCTCTGCTGCACAACAGGCTTATGCTCTGACAGTAGGGTGGCAATCAGCTATCGGGGCAATGTCCACCAAATTGATTCAGCCTTATAGCGATCCAACAGGCTATTGTGATTGTTACACGACTAAGTTGGATCAACTGGCTGCAATTGATGGTCAGATTTCTAACTCCCGGGCTCGATGGAACGCAGATAATGCAGAGCTGGCCCGGTACAGAAGCCACCTTTGGAATATAGTTAAAGCGCCTGCGACTATCGTAACCGGCCTTGGAATTTGGGCATATATAATTTTTGGATGGGGAGCAGCTTTGATGAAGGCAATGTTCGTCATTTTATTGGTTGTAGCCATTATGGTGATTGCATTTCTCCTACGGTTACTCTATTTAAAGAAGCGTATGGCCACCTTGGCAAGACAACTGCTAGGGTTACAATTGATCTACTATCGCGTGCAAAGCATTGGAACTTGTAAAAAGTTTGCTGGAGAGGAGCAATATTACGAAAATATCTGGTGGCAAGATGAAGTGTTGAAAAATCTTCCAGACTATAAAGCTGAGGATCAGTAGGCTGAGCTAGCGAAAAAGTGGTTAGCCCTCTTTACGCTGCTTCAATGCCTTGAACAGATCTTCGGCATGGAACGATGACCGAATCAGTGGCCCTGATGCCACCATGCCAAACCCCTTTTTCTCAGCAATATACTTAAGCTCTTCAAACGCTTCCGGTGTCCAGTATTTCATCACCGGATGATGCTTCACACTCGGGCGCAGATACTGGCCAATGGTCAGGATATCGATGTCCGCCTCGCGCATATCATCAAGCACCTGTAGCACTTCATCACGCTCTTCACCGAGTCCGAGCATGATACCGGACTTGGTCACCACATTCGGATCAAGCTCTTTGGCACGCTGAAGTAGTCTCAAAGAGGTAAAATAGCGGGCACCGGGACGCACCGAGCGGTAGAGGCGCGGCACGGTCTCCAGATTATGGTTGAAAATGTCCGGTTGCGCTGCAATCACCGTCTCCAGGCAGGTGCCGGGCTTGCGCTGGAAATCGGGGGTGAGTAGTTCGATAGTTACGCCAGGGGTGCGCTCTTTGATGGCTCGAACCGTTGATGCATAGTGGGCAGCACCGCCATCGGCCAGATCATCACGGTCAACACTGGTGATTACCGCATGTTTCAGCCGCATCGACTCAATGGCATCTGCTGTGTTGTTTGGCTCTTCAGCATCAACAGGATCGGGACGACCGGTCTCCACATCACAGAATGCACAGGTACGGGTGCAGACGCGGCCAAGGATCATGAAGGTGGCCGAGCCATGCTTCCAGCATTCGCCGATGTTGGGGCAGCTTGCCTCTTCACAGACGGTGTTCAGTTTCTTGTCACGCATCAGCTTCACAAGCTCACGGTACTCAGGGGATGTCGGGGCTTTTACCTTCAGCCATGACGGCTTGCCGGTCATCGGCTGTTCATCGTTCGTGGTTGATGGGGCAACCTGGATGGGGATCACTTTTCGGCTCATGCGGCGAAGGATAGTGGTTTGATGGAATCAATGCACCCTGTTGAAAAGTAATGGTTTCAGTGATACATCCCTTCTTCCCTTGGCTGGCATGGTCTTCCCTCCCGTTCAGCCGAGGAGCCCGAAGGGCTGGCTGATGCCGGGTGCGTAATAAAACATGAATTCCGCACTTTACCCGTCTTCAGGCATCCCTGCTCGGTGTGGACTTGGCGAGTAATCAAAGAAAAAAGGGCAGCTCCGAAGAGCCGCCCTTTTCAATTTTCAAACCAGGCACATCGGTGCAGGTAAACAGTTTGTAACAATCAGAAGTGCATAAGTACGACTGACTCTTTACATCATACCGCCCATTCCACCCATGCCGCCCATGTCTCCACCAGGTGCAGCCGGAGCTGCAGGCTGAGGAATCTCAGCAACCATCGCTTCCGTGGTGATCAGCAGACCAGCAATTGATGCAGCATGCTGAAGTGCAGAGCGGGTTACCTTAGTCGGGTCAATCACACCCATCTTCACC
>JAJRVG010000153.1 GCA_021545595.1 Zetaproteobacteria bacterium
CATCTGGATCGTCAGTACACAGTTTTCGGGCAGGTGGTAGAGGGGATGGAAGTGGTTGATCAGGTGAAGAATGGTACTGTGATGAACAGGGTCACGCTTCAGCCTTAAGCTGGCATCTGTTATCGGAGCTTTCTCAAAAGAGACCAATACATGCACCCTGATTGATAACTGTAAACGGACCGGTATTCTCTACCGGTTCCGGCAGGGTTTTATGAAGGTTTTGGAAGACAACACGCTTGCTGACATACTATAAGGACAGCGATCAATAATTACTCCAGTTATGAGTCATAACAACCAGATTAACTATTTGAAACTGAAGCCTTCTTCATTAAAGAGTTTCAGACATACATCTACGACGGTCGCATCATACCATTTGCCACGTTTGGCTTCGATCTCCTCCAGTGCCACATTAATACCCAGAGCGGGCCGATAGGGACGATGGCTGGATATCGCCTCGACTGCATCTGCAACGGCCACAATACGCGCCTCCAGGCATATTTCTTCATCTTTCAACCCCTGTGGGTAGCCTGTGCCATCCAGCCGCTCATGATGCTGCCAGGCAATATCCGCCACAGGCCAGGGGAAGGAGATGTCTTTCAGGATATCATATCCGATCTGGCAATGAGTTTTGATAAGTTCAAATTCCGTTTTGGTCAGTTTCGTCGGCTTACTCAGTATCTCGGCAGGCAGATGAATCTTACCGATGTCGTGGATGGTGGCACCCATCCGGAGGCCGTCAATCCGGTCACTGTCCAGTCCCATCTCCTGGGCGATGCAGCGGGCAAGCTGAGACACGCGCTGTTGATGACCTGCCGTGTAGGGATCCCGGGCTTCAACCGCCCTGGATATAGCCACAATAGAACCGACAAGGCTTGCTTTCAGATTTTGCTGCGCCTCATGCCGCTCAGTGATATCGCGGATAAAGGCATTGAATCTTTTGGTACCGTTTGTCTGCATGGGAACAATGGATAATTCCACCGGGAACGTGTGGCCATCCTGGTGCTGCGCAGTGATTTCAACTGTCTGGTTCAGAGCAAAGCCTCCGCCGTTGGCCAGGTAATATTTCAATCCCTGCTTATGTTTCTTTCTTGACTCAGGTGGAACAATGGTTTCGCTGACCGGCTGGCCGAGGATTTCCGCACGCTTCCAGCCGAATATTGCTTCGGCCTGTGGGTTCCAGTCGGTGATATTGCCCTCAGTATCCATGCTGACAAAGGCATCGCGTGCGGTTTTGATGACTTCATGGTATTGCCGCTCACTTTTTTGTAGTGCCTCTTCGGTCTGTAATCGCTCCTTTCGCAGGCGGAGCATCGAAATGCCATAGCCTATATCGTCTGCCAATTCCTCTAACAAATTTACTTCATCTTCAATGAAGGCATATGGTTCCGACGCATAGACACTCAGTGCACCAAACATCTTATCATCAACCATGATGGGGAGCGCGATGGATGACTGGTAGCCATGTTTCAGCGCGGCCTGCCGCCATGGTGAAAATCGGGGATCAACCTGAATATTCTGCACTATGCTTGGCTCCCGGGTGCGAATGGCTATTCCCATAGGACCACGGCCTCTCTTCTTGTCAGCCCAGATGATATTCAGTGATTCCAGATAGCCTTCATCAAACCCGGCCTCGGCAATCGGGCGTACGCTTTTGGCTCTATCATGTTCAGCACGCCCGAGCCACGCGAGTTTGTAGCCGCCTTGCTCAACGATGGCATGGCATATGTCATTGAGAAACTGAGCCTCATCTTCGGTATGTATAAGCACTTGATTACAGGCACTCAAGGTCTTCAGCGCCCGGTTGGAATGCTCCAGTGCCATATCAGCCTGCACGCGTTCGGTGATGTCATGAACGGAGCCAACCAAACGGGTGCAAATACCCTGATCATCGAAAACAGGTGCAATGCTGACATCTCCAATCCTTACTCCGCTGGGATATTCACTGGTTTCCTGCCAGCGGACAACTCTTTTCTCCTGAATGGATTTTCTGTAATTATCCTTAACCATGCTGATAGATGGCTCCGGTATCACCTCCTCAACAGGCTTGCCGATAATCTGTGCTTTGGCCAGTCCGGTAGCGTCCAGAAAGGCCTGATTAACGGACAGGAAGCGGAAGCAATCACCGGGTTCAACAGACAGATAATAAAGAACGTCACCAACCGAATCATATATCAGGGATAATTGTTGCTCACTATCTCGCAGCTTCTTCTCGGCCTGCTTGCGATCAGTAATATCCAGCAATGTGCCTATAACTGCCGGTTTTCCCAGATAAAGTGTAACTGATCCAAAGGCCTCAATTTCAATAATTTTCCCTTCCCTGGTTATACCCCTGA
This sequence comes from Zetaproteobacteria bacterium, assembly GCA_021545595.1. GTDB lineage: Bacteria > Pseudomonadota > Zetaproteobacteria > Mariprofundales > Mariprofundaceae > WSZY01. The sequence continues at coordinate 2,334 of JAJRVG010000153.1, forward strand.
ATGTGTAGTGGATACTTTTTTCTTTACCCTCCATGCGCCTGTGGAGATTTTCAGAAACTGTCGGCCAGTCCTCCTCAAAAGTCAGTTGTTTCGGTCCCAGACGGTCAATAAATTCTTTCTCAGTGTAGCCGAATATTTCAGCCAGCTTGGAATTGACGTATTTGAAAACTCCATCCTGAATAATGTAAATTCCCACCAGTGACTTGGTTGCCAGAACCCTGAATTTTTCTTCGGCCTGAGTGCGCTCGGTGATGTCGGTAATCGCAACCAGAACATGGCTCCATGTATCTTCATATCCCGGTGCTATCGTGACATAGACTATGATGTTGACCAATTCGCCAGTTAGTGTTTTAGTAACCGCCTCACCGGAGACACTGCTTTTGCCTTCAGCCAGAGCAAGCAGTTCCTTTCCGAATATCTCGAAAGATTCTTCCGTAAAAGTTTTATCTACTCCTGACAATAATGCTTTTTTATTTTTGGCTTTATACAGATTCAACGTGGCCTTATTGACGTCAATCACTCTGATTTTCCGTACACATTCGTGCACGATGTCGGGGTGGGATTTACAGTGTGCTTTCAGGTCATCCACTCCCGACGCCCGTAACTGGTCAACAAATTTTTTTACCTCTGAGAAATCCTCAATCCATAGAGAGATTGGAGCCTTATCAAAGATGGTCTGGAATTTTTTATCCGGATTCTGCCTGATGGTCACTGGGGATCACCCACAATTGTAAGCGGGGGGGGGGGGGGGTGGTCTGACTGAACACATATCATAATGATGTGTGTATACCATTACATACCAAATAGCAATTTTGAAAGCTCAGGTGTCCTGTTCACAGTGTGATATTGAGCGTCTGGTTTTGACTGGAACTGACAGTAGATTAACCAGCACCATCGGCTACTTTGAAACCACAACAGGTAGTTGTTCTGACCGAGATACGTACCGGAAGACAAAATGTCGATTTTGATCTTTCTTATAAATCAGTTACTTATAGTATTCGACCTGGCAAGCCGTCCATGGCTCACATGGAAACTCTGAGTTAATCAGAGTTTGCTTATGTAACAATTACCCGTTTTTCGGGCCCGTAGCACGTTTACGTTCATTCTCCCGTAGTATGCGTTTGCGCAGCCGGATTGATTTTGGTGTAATCTCTACCAGCTCATCATCATCAATGAACTCAATGGCGCGCTCCAGTGACAGGTTGATTGGTGGAACCAGATCAATGGAGTCATCCTTGCCTGATGCACGCACATTGGTCAGCTTTTTCTCTTTGGTTGCATTGACCGTCATATCATCGTCCCGGCTGTTCATACCAATGATCATGCCTTCGTAGATCTTCACACCCGAGGTGATGAACAGTTTACCCCGCTCCTGAATCTTCCAGAGTGCGAAGGCAACTGATTCACCGGATGTCATGGTGATAATTACACCGTTGCTTCGGCCAGGCATGCTACCAACGAACGGCCCATAGGCGTGGAAAATATGGTGTATGACACCGGTGCCTCGTGTATCAGTGAGGAATTCAGAGGCGTAACCGATCAGGCCACGGGTAGGGCACATAAACTCAATGCGGGTGGAGCCACCCTGATTGGACTGCATATGGGTCATTTCCGCACCACGTTTGCCCAGCTTCTCAATCACAGTTCCCTGATATTCGGAGTCCACATCGACAGTCACGTGCTCGTATGGCTCCTGTTTAACACCATCAACCTCACGAATAATCACATGTGGACGGGATACGGCCATTTCAAACCCTTCACGACGCATGTTTTCCAGCAGGATACCAATATGCAGTTCACCGCGACCGGAGATTTTGTAGATATCTGCCGAACTGGTCTCTTCAACACGCATGGCCACGTTGGTACGGATCTCTTTAAACAGGCGGTCGCGGATCTGACGGGTGGTGATAAACTTGCCTTCAGTTCCAGCCAGAGGAGAGTTGTTGACGTGCAGCTCCATGGAAAGCGTCGGCTCATCCACCTTAATAACAGGCAATGCAATCGGGTTTTCCCGATCAGCGATGGTTTCACCAATATGAATGGTTTCGATGCCGGCTACGGCAACAATGTCACCGGCCTGTGCGGATTCAACCTCGATACGATGCAGCCCCATAAAGCCAAGGATTTTGCTGATCTTGAATTTTGACTGTGATGCATCGGCATGGACAACTGTAATATCCTGACCCGTTTTCATGGTTCCGTTGGCTATGCGGCCAATAACAATACGGCCGATATAGTCATCCCAGTCGAGTGTGGTAGCCAGCATCTGCAGGGGTGCGGATGGATCACCTCCCGGCTCTTCTACATACTTTAGAATGGTGTCGAAAAGGCAGATCAGGTTGTCGGACGCTTCGCTCAGGTCAAGCTTGGCATAGCCGTTTTTGGCTGATGCATAGACAACCGGAAAGTCGAGCTGATCATCAGTAGCACCCAATGATGCGAAAAGGTCAAAAGTCTTGTCTACAACGGAATCCGGATCAGAGCCCTCACGGTCGATCTTGTTGATCACAACAATCGGTTTCAGCCCCAGACCAAGAGCTTTGGAGGTTACAAATTTGGTCTGTGGCATCGGGCCTTCACGGGCATCAACGAGAAGAACCACGCCATCAACCATATTAAGAATTCGTTCCACCTCACCGCCGAAGTCGGCATGCCCAGGGGTGTCAATGATGTTAATCAGTGTATCGCCATACTGAATGGCTGTATTTTTGGCAAGAATGGTAATGCCGCGCTCGCGTTCAATTTCGTTGGAGTCCATGGCGCACACATTAATCTCTTCACGTGCTTTCAGCGTGTTGGACTGCTTCAGCATCCCATCAACCAGAGTGGTCTTGCCATGGTCAACGTGAGCGATGATGGCGATATTGCGCAGCTTGCGGGACATTCGAATTACCTCGGGCGCCCGAAGGCGGCTAAAAAATGGTGGCGCATGGTAACAGCCTTCTTTTTAATAGGAAGTTATTCGTCTCTACTCTTTTAACTCTTCAGATGGTAACAGGGAACTTCCCCGCTTTTCAGAGCTACTCAGTGTTACCTTTAATATGGACCATAGTGGTTGAAATTCGCTTAGCGTAACTCTCGAGAAGTATGATTTTAATGGATGGATTATTATTCATGACGCTTTTGAACTTCTCGACTGGTATCTGAAGAATGGCTGTATCTGTTACAGTGACCATATCGGCTGCGCTGGTCTCCTCTTCAAGAGCGGCAATGTCTGCAATGGTGTCTCCAGGTTTGATCGGCTCAAGTACATGGCTCTGTCCCATGTTGTCCTCTGCCACAATACGCGCCAGGCCGGAGATCATGATTCCCATCCAGCGAAGTTTTTTTCCCGAACGAGAGATGACGGTAAAGGGGGGGTAATGCATGGTCTTTGCATGCAGAGCTATATCTGCTTTTGCCTCATCCGGAAGTCTGGCAAGGGTGGTGTTACCATTAATAGCGGTCAAATGTTTACGAAATTCACTCTCCTGACGGAGATAATCACTTACCTCGGGAAATTTCAGCAGGCACTTAAGCACCCATTTGGATGAGAGCTTCAGAACGCTTGCTTTGGTGTTGGCAATGATGCTTGCACTGCGTGAGCGCCCCTCAAGAAAGGCTATTTCACCCACAATTTCACCCTCTCTGAGGATATGGACCAGTGTCGGGTTCTTCTTCTTGCGGTAGAGCACAAGTACGGCCAGTTCACCATCAAGAACAATGTACATACTGTCATCAACATCACCCTGTTTGATCAGGGTCTCATTCTCATTAAGTTGAATACGTTTCACATCACGCATTAGCATGGAAATCGCTTCCGGTTTAATGCCGGAGAGGAAAGGATTGAGGGTGCCGGAGTGTGTATCATCACTGCCTGAGATACTGTGGCGCAGCTCTTTCAGCGATTTGGCTGAACCTTTCTCTCCCCTGTTTTTATAGATGCGTTCAAGCTGACGCATTCTATCGATTGCTTCATCTTCCCGTTCAAGCTGTAGCAGCAGCTCTACCAGACGACGAAGATACTTGGGATTATTCGGATACAGATCAATCATCTGGTGGTAGAGAACTTCCTTATGCTCAAGCTCCTTCAGCTGCATATCATCCATTAAGAGTTACTCCTCCGCTAATTTCACTTGGCTCTTGCTGGGTAGTTTAGTCAAGGATGCAGTTGATGTCTCTATTCGATGGAGCAATGATCAGAGCCAAAGTGCCCGGATATGATTATGCTTTGCCGATGCGTTTCAGACTATGTGGAGATTTCAGGCCGAGGGGAGACCAGCCCGTGGCGATTGCCCATCTGGTCGATGGCATCGAACGAGGCGAACGACATCAGACCTTGCTGGGCGTAACCGGCTCCGGCAAGACCTACACCATGGCCTGCGTTATTGAGCAGACGCAGAAGCCGACCCTGATTATGGCACCGAACAAGACGCTTGCGGCTCAACTCTACGGTGAATTCAAGCAGTTCTTTCCTGATAATGCAGTGGAGTATTTTGTCTCCTACTATGATTACTACCAGCCCGAGGCGTATGTTCCTGCCTCTGATACCTTTATCGATAAAGACTCTTCGATTAATGAACATATTGACCGGATGCGTCACTCCGCCACACGTGCGCTGCTGGAGCGTGAGGATGTGATCATCATCGCATCGGTCTCCTGTATCTATGGCCTTGGCAGCCCGGAAGCCTATGCCAATATGCTGCAGTATTTTGAGGTAGGA
>JAJRVG010000154.1 GCA_021545595.1 Zetaproteobacteria bacterium
CTGCTGCTACTGGTTGGTGTCGGCCTCTACCTGAGTATCCTGCTGCTACGACTCAGTGCAATGGCGGGTGCTATTGTTTCGCTACTGTTGCTGATTACCCTTCTCGGCACCAGCTTCATGCTACTGCTCACCTCCGCTATCTGGATTCAGACTGTGACGGCATCACTTCTGCTGCTCTTTGGCCATCTGCTGATGACCACCAAGCATCACTTCGCCAGTGAAGATGCACGCAAGAAGATTTCAGCTGACTCTGCCGAGACCAACAAAATGCTCGGCCTCTCTTTTCAGAGTCAGGGTATGCTGGACATGGCGTTCGATAAGTTCCGCAAATGTCCGCTCAATGATGACGTTCTCTCAGTCCTCTACAATCTGGCACTCGATTTTGAGCGCAAGCGTCAATTCAACAAGGCTACAGCCGTTTATGAACATATGGCTGAACATGATTCGAACTACAAGGACATCCAGGTTAGAATGGAGCGGGTCAAGAATGCAGGGGAAACCGCCATCTTTGGCGGCACTGCTGGCAACTCCATGTCTACATTGCTAATTACCGGTGGTGCCAAGCCGACTCTGGGACGTTATGAGATTATAAAAGAGCTCGGTAAGGGCGCAATGGGTACCGTCTATCTCGGTAAAGATCCGAAAATCAACCGTGAAGTGGCCATCAAAACCATGGCACTTTCACAGGAGTTTGATCCGGATGAGCTGGACGAGGTAAAAGAGCGCTTCTTCCGTGAGGCTGAAACAGCCGGCATGCTCAACCACCCCAATATTGTTACTATTTATGATGCCGGCGATGAACACGATCTTGCCTATATTGCTATGGAGTTTCTGAATGGAAGTGATCTTTCTCCCTATACCAAGAAAGGCAAGCTCTTCCCTGTGGGCGCATCGCTGAAGATATGTGGAAAGGTTGCAGAGGCGCTTCACTATGCCCACAGCCAGAATGTAGTGCATCGCGACATCAAACCGGCAAATATTATGCTGCTGAAAGATAAAACTGTAAAAGTGACCGACTTCGGCATTGCCCGTATCACTGCATCAAGCAAGACCAAAACAGGCGTTGTACTCGGCACACCATCTTACATGTCACCCGAGCAGCTCTCAGGCAAACATGTTGATGGCCGCTCTGATATCTTCTCGCTCGGCGTGATGCTCTATGAGATGCTGACCGGTGTGCGTCCGTTCAGGGGTGATTCGATGGCAACACTCATGTTCCAGATCGCCAATGAGCCACATCCGGACATACGGGAACATCGAAAGGAACTGCCGGACAGCATTGCCAAACTTGTTGATCATATGCTGGCCAAAGATTCAGCCACCCGAATTGCCAATGGTAATCAGGTGGTTCGTGCTGTTATCGGCTGCCTGAAAGACGTCGCAACGATGGGAGAGAGCAGATGAGTTCGATTGAGATGCATGCCGTCACAGACGTTGGCGTTAAGCGCAAGCATAATGAGGACTGTGTTGGCACTACCCCCGAGCTTGGTTTTGCCGTTCTTGCCGATGGTATGGGCGGACACAATGCAGGTGAAGTTGCCAGTGCTATGGCAGTTGAGGTTACCAGTCGCTATCTGAGCAGCCGCCTTCCTAAAATGTCCGAAGCAGCGCTTGATGAAGATACCGGATTTGCCGGTGAATCAATTCTGGCCAGAGAAGGTATTACCATGGCCAACAACGCCATCTTCGAAGCCTCTCAGGAGAAGGCCGAGTGTGCAGGCATGGGGACAACCATTGTTGCCGCCATTTTCTATGCGGATCGTTTGACTGCCGCACATGTGGGGGATTCGCGTATATACCGTCTGCGTAAAGATATCCTGAGCCACGTCACCGAGGATCACTCACTGATTCAGGAGCAGGTTCGCAGAGGTCTTCTGACAGCAGATGATGCCCGCAACTCTGCCATCAAGAATCTGGTCACCCGCGCCCTGGGTGTTGAGCCTGATGTTGAACCTGATATTGTAGAGGATGTTGTTCAGGCAGGGGATCTCTATCTGATGTGCTCTGACGGGCTGACCGATGTTGTTCCTGATGAGGCGATTCGACTAACGTTGACCCAACACATCAAAGATCTGCGAAAATCTGCGGCACAATTGATACAGTTGGCCAATGATGCCGGAGGGCCGGATAATATTTCAGTCATTCTGGTCAAGACTCAAAAACATTTCCACCGGAAGCAGAACTTGCTTTCGAAGATTTTTGGACGTTAATATGGCATCGATGCATATAATAGTGGAGGCAAGCAATGGCCTGTAAGCTTATCTTAAAGTTTAGGGATACCGTCATCTCTGAAATTCCTCTCGACAAAGAGGAAACAACAATTGGACGTAAACCTGAAAATACGATTCACATTGACAACCTCGCAGTCAGTGGCCGCCATGCACGTGTGCTAAGAATAGGAAGCAAGGTGATTCTGGAAGATCTTGGAAGCACCAACGGTACTTTTGTTAACGACAAACAGGTTGCCAAGCACATCCTCCAGCATGGTGACTCTATCGTGATCGGTAAACATGTGCTGACCTTTGTTTCTCTTGAGGACAAGCCGGTCGTGGCAGCCCCCGAGCCGGAAGAGGAAGATGATATGGATAAGACCATGGTCATCACGCCTCAGGCACGTTCTGCGATGATCTCAAAAAATGGGGCGTCTACATCGGCTGCATCAGCCATGCCACTGGCGGGAATACAGATCATAGCCGGGCCATTGGCTGGCAAGAGCATGGAGCTTACCGCCTCTTTGACAAGTCTGGGTAAGGGTGAGAGCTGCCGCATCAAGGTTAAGGGCTTCACGGTTGGCAAGCAGGCTGCTGTCATTACCCGCAGGCCTACCGGTTATCACATTGCCCATCTTGAGGGTATGGCCAAATCCAGGGTTAATGGTGAGGTTGTCGGCGATCAGCCACGGACTTTGAAAGATGGTGACATCATCGAACTGGGTGATACGAAGATCGAATTTTATATTAAATCAGAGTGACGGTAATCTGTCCGATCAGGTTCGGGCGTGCAGATTAAAAAGACGGTCATACTCCTCTAACGCATAGCGATCTGTCATGCCGGCGATGTAGTCTGCAATCGCCCGCGCCCTTTTCAGCAGGGCAGCATCACCATCTCCCACGCTCTCCAGTGTGCCTTCAGGTAGCATCTCAGGCTTCTCCATATAAGCCAGGAATATCTCCTGAATCACCTTTTCTGCTTTTACAGCCATGCGCACCACGCGATAGTGCTTATACATATGCTGCAACAGGTAGCGTTTCAGTTCGCCATTCATATGCCTTACCTGTTGGGAGAAACCGACAAGAAGGTTTTCAGATTTACGAACATCCTCGAGTGATTCGACACCCCCCTCCCTGATCCGCCGACCTGTCTCTTCAATGACATCAAGAATCAGGTAGTTGATCATTCTGCGGACAGTTTCACTGACAGCCATTCTCTCCTCTATTCCCGGAAATTTCTGATCCACCATCTCGTAGTGCATACGAAACAGCTCCACCTCTTTCAGGCCGGAGATCGTGAGCATGCCGGCACGAACACCATCATCAATGTCATGGTTATTGTAGGCAATCTCATCGGCCAGATTGCCGATCTGTGCTTCGAGAGGGGCCTGCTCATGCAGGTTGAACTCGGTCAGGTCACTGTTCTTCGGTATATCATGTGGGGAGCTGTGCTTTACAATCCCCTCACGCGTCTCATAGCTGAGGTTCAACCCTGAAAACCCGATATACCGGTGCTCCAGTGATTCAACCACCCTGAGCGACTGTCGATTATGCTCGAAGCCGCCATAGGGCTTCATCACCTCATTGAGTGCATCCTGTCCCGAGTGCCCAAAAGGGGTGTGCCCAAGATCGTGAGCCAGAGCCACTGCCTCAGAGAGATCCTCATGCAGATGCATAGCCCGGCAGATTGAGCGTGCAATCTGAGCCACCTCAATAGAATGCGTCAGTCGGGTTCGATAGTGGTCACCTTCATGATTTACAAAAACCTGGGTCTTATATTCGAGTCGCCGGAATGCAGTAGAGTAGATGATCCGGTCACGGTCTCGCTGAAAAGGATTTCTGGTAGCCGACTCCAGCTCTTCAAAACGTCTGCCCCGCGAGCTCTCAGAGCGACATGCGTAAGCAGCAAGAATCGACTCATAGCTGTCACTCACTGTCTGGCAGCTCCCATCATTTCAACCACTTCACGTGCTACCAGAGCCGGCTCAACCGCCTGAAGAACAGGCCTGCCGACAACGA
>JAJRVG010000155.1 GCA_021545595.1 Zetaproteobacteria bacterium
CTGGGCAAAGTGATTCTGATGATTCTGATTGTTTCATTCTTCAAAAATGTAATCAGTGTGAAGTTTGATGATCCCCTCAATATCCTCTATATGGGTGCTGGCATTGCACTTGTTGCCCTGGCCGGGTATCTGGGCCATAAGGATTCATCACACTGATCCATGATCATGGAGAGCAGGCCGGTACTGAGGCATCTGACTGCCCCAGCACTGACTCTGTCTGGCCAACAGGTCTCTTTGGAATATTGATATGAAAATAGTTGTGTTAGTGATCATTGTACTCCTTACGAACGGTGCTATACCCGCAAAAGCAGAGGAAGTGGTCTCTTGCGTCTCTTTAGGCCTTGATCCCCATGTGCTTGATATCCCCGGTCATCCTGGAAGCGGGTGGCTTCTTAACCGCTATTATATTGAGGAAGATGGCGTGGGCGGGCTTGGCTGCTGGGTGCACAAGCATCCAAGTGGTAAAGGCTTTGTTATAACACCCCACAGCTGGAAAAAACATCCTACCAATGCAGGAAAACGCGGGCTTGTTGATGGGGCATTACAGGCAATGACAGACAGCAGAAGGACTTATTCAGCGCTGGGAACATTCAATTCACACCTCTATTTCCTTCTAGATGATATAAATTATGGTGCCGAAATGTATTGGCCTCGCGAAGAGAATAATGAGTGCTGGATGGAGGCCGGCCCGAAAGGGGGCCTTGGAACATGGCGAAGCAATAAAAGTGAGTTCTATAAAGGGATGCTGGCTCATGAAATCGGGCACTGCTTTATGCATGAGAACCTGAAAGACCTGGGATTCAGTGCAGCCACTTATACGCCATCAAACTCAAAATGGTGGTTTGAAAGTGCCGGGGATTTTCTATCGGGAATAGTTTATCCATCCTTGGATTTCGAACATGAGACGGCGAAAGAATTTGATCTGGATGGAGCTGAATTTACCCAGCCATACAAAGCCAATGTTCTACTAACGAGTTATGCTAATAGCACGAATAACAGGGCAGTGATAACACTCCTTAGAGGTATATTTTTTGACACGAAGAATCACCCGGAACGCCTTTATTTTTATTTGAAAAGCATTGGATTTGACGCTAACTATCACGACTTTGTCGTAGATCACTATCTGGGACAAGTCAGTGATTCAGGAGGTGGCTTTATCCCTCGCGTGACACCTGTAGATTACATCTATGAAATAACGCTTGAGGAGGGCGTGCATACCTTAAATATACCGGCATTGTTACCAGGGCGCCTAAACGTGGTGCATCTGATTATTCCACAGGGGATGCAGGCAACAATACAAGCGCCGAATGTAGATGGTGTTTCTCAGTCAGTTGTGGAAGGATTTGAGCTAAGACAGAGAAACTGGACGGGTCAACTTGTCACGCAAAATTTTTGTGCCCCGGACAGCGTGGAAATTCTTTTTAGTCACCTGAATGAAGTGCCTGCTAAAATAAATCTGAAATATGACCTGCAACCCGTTGATGGCAGTGAAGGATCACTATTTAATTGTGATCCGTGTCTGGTTGGTTCATGGCATGTGAACGAGGAAGATTATAAGAAGATGATAGATGATGTGGTTCAACAGTTTTCCGTAAGGGGTATGATGGATGATGTTAAAGATTATACTTTAGATATAAGTAAGGTCGATATGAGCTTGATTGTGGATACAGACGATAACTTTGTTCAACACGGCCGAGTAAATGGAAAAGGTATTTTCAATGCCAATATGGGACATAACACACCGGTAGAATTAACCGTTGCTTTAGATTACGAAGATGATGCGAAAGGAGTGATGGGAGGTAACCCGGACAGTGGGCTTTTAGATATAGGGGTGACTGGATCCCGTCACCGGGATTACGGAAGCTATACGAAAGTTGTTTCTCCTGAGGTTGAGGAAATGCTTAGATCAGCTCCGCCTGGAATGCTGGATACACTCCAAGGTTCTCTAAACAGACCGCTGGAGGGGCAACCAATGTTTGTTGAAGGCGTGCACAGGGAAAAATATGAATGTACTGGGGATACACTCTTTTTTCCTATTGAGGGACAGGATGGCATTACTCTAAAAGTACAGTTTCATCGCGATCTGTAAAAAAAAGAGCTCGGTCAGTTTGAGTTGTTCCCATGTTGCTGGACTCCGCTGAGGATGAAACTGAGGGTCTATCATTTGAGGTCGCCACTGAAAGCAGGCATTCGGTTTAAGAGTGATTGAGATTGTTCGGGGAGAGAGTCACCCTTCGATATGGTAAACACCCGTGCAGGAGACCAGAGCGTGCAGTGAGAAAGCTCATAGGCTACGATAAGGACAGAGTATGACAAAAATACCGGTAGAAGGAGGAAGCCATGAATCAATTGATTATTGGAATATATCTGACAGTGCTGCTGCTTCCCGCCCAGGTTGTCTACGCCGGTACGGCCGGGCATCCTAAAAATATTATCGGTACATTAAGCTGCAAAATCGTCCGCCACTCCGGTTTGGACCTGCTGATTCACTCGACAAGGAATATCCACTGTACATTCACTCCTTCAGATGGCGGTCCGGTTGAACAATATAAGGGAGAAACAGGTATCAAGTTTGGGCTCGACGTGAACATCAACAGGCGTGAAAGCATCACTTACTCGGTGCTTGCCGACCATTTCAAATCGGGAGGGTATCAGTTGGCTGGAAAGTATTCGGGTGCTGGAGGGGTAGTCTCCTTTGGCCTTGCTCTCGGGGACTCGGTACCTATCCAGAAACAGGGAAGGAACATTACACTGCAACCGATCCTCGCCCAGAACAGTGGTGCCGGTGCTGCCGCCGGTTTAACCTACCTCTACTTGGAGGCAGACAGCCAGTAACAGAGGTCTGGCTCTGGTCCGCAATCGACTCCCTTAATAGATGGTGAAACAAAAGCAATGGGATTAGCCCCCCCATCGGTCTGAAATTCATCGAGTACCGCTTTTGGCTAAAAACTGTTATTCGGTTAAGACAGATTGGGAAGGGCTGGTGAGAGCGTCACCCTTCGATATGGTAAACAGCTGTGCCGGAGGCCAGATCGTGCAGCGCCTGGCGATTGGGTGTCAGCATCATGCAGAGAAGGCTCACCGCTGGCAGGGCTGCAGCGACCATAAACAGAGGGTGGCCGGTGTAGTGGCCGAAGAGATAGAGCAGTGTCATGGCAAGGGCCAGCCAGGTAACCATCAACACAAAAAACCGGATGGTTGCAGCGGTGAGGGTGACTGGATCACCGGAGTTAACCATGGCAACCCGTAGCTTCCAGGGACGCATCCCTGTCGTAGCCCCGATTTTGGACCAGAACCCGGCAAAGTATCCGAAGGCTACAGCCATGAAGAGCAACTGTTTGGCCCAGTCAGGGGTTGTGCCGATCTGCTGTTCAACAATGGAGACCGGAATGAACGCAATAAAGCCGATGCCGACCAGAAGGGCAACATCATAGCAGGCGGCAAGAAGCCGGAGTATTATCCCTGCTCGCTGTGCTTTTGGACGCGCTGTTTCAGCCATGCTGCCCCCCAACTAATGATGAATATACAACAGAGTGCCATGACTACTGTGGCACCTGAAGGCCAGTCTTTGTGGTATGAAATTATCAGGCCGATAAGTGTGCCTGTAAGTGAAAAGATAACACTCAGGCTCCAGAGTCCGGCCAGTGAACGTCCCCAGAACCAGGCACAGGCGGCGGGGAGCACAAGCAGGCCTGTGGTCAGCACAATGCCCGCAAGCTTGACGCACATCACTACTGTCAGGCCGGTTACTCCGTAAAGCAGCATGCGCATGGTCGGGACAGGCAGACCTGCGGCGGCGGCGGTGGTCGGGTCAAAGGCGATACTCCACCAGCCACGTGCAAGCATAACCATGCTCCCGAGAATAAGTGCACCAACCAGCAACAGCCACTGCATCTCAGAGCTGGAGATGGTCAGGATGTTGCCGAACAGCAACCCGAACAGATCGACTTCATAACGGCTGGCTGTTGAGATCAGTACAACACCGAGCGCCATGCTTCCGGCAAACAGCATGCCGATGCCTGCATCATCCGTAATCCCCTGTTTTTTAGGGATGTTTGCCAGTAACAGTGTAATCAACAGAGCCGTAACGGTTGCGGTTGGCAACAGTGGAAGTGAAAGCGTAACGGCAAGGCCCAGACCTGCCAGCGATGCATGCGAAACACCCACGGTAAGAAAAGAGAGACGATGGGCCAGCACCATCACGGACATGGATGAGGTGACCACGGAAATAAGCAGGGCGGGTGGCAGGCTCTCCTGCATCACGGGGCTTGTGAAAAACTGACTCAGGATATCCATCACTGCTCTTCCTCTGTCGGGTGTGCGC
>JAJRVG010000156.1 GCA_021545595.1 Zetaproteobacteria bacterium
GGTTACGCCCGGCCTGTCACCTACAATAGCCTTACGTTTGCCAACCAGTCGATTGAACAGTGTTGATTTTCCCACGTTCGGGCGTCCGACAATAGCAACAACAGGAGTTCTTTTACTCATAAAAACAGATGGATGATGTTAACGAATCAGGGTAAGGGCACCCAATCCGGTTCGTACCAGTATGCCGGCGGGAGTGACAGTCGGCATACGCTCTATACGACCATTAAAAGCAATCTCACCACGTTTTTCTCCATCACGACTTATACGCAACACAGACCCACGATCATCTGCCAGCCATAACGAATCCTTCCAGAGAACCGGTCCCAGAAGTTCACCGTCAGTAAATTTCTGCTTCCACTGGGTGGCTCCCGTTGCCAGATCAATCGATGCAAGTTCACCGGATGCAGTAGCGACATAGAGCGTGCCATGATCAACGAGTGGTGTTGACTTAATTGAAATTTCTTTTGCAAAGAGCTGCCTGCCATCACGGGCAGAGAGGATTAGCAAATCTCCCTGATAAAAGCCGACAAGAATAGCAGCTTCAAACTTTTCGATACCGATATATCCCTGCCTCAACATAACAGGAGTGGCAATCGGGGCACGAAGTTCACTCAATACCGGCGCATCGGTGCTCAACAGCAGTTGCCTGCGCCAGAGAAGGTCTCCACTATCAACTTTCAGAGCAACGGCATCACCATTGGTGAGTACAGCATAGAGCGTAGTATCTACAACCAGTGGTGATGACGTCAGGTAAATACCCAGGCCTCCGGCGGAACCCGCATAACTCCACTGCTTTTCCCCATCATTTGAGAAACGGTAGATACGATTGTCCGATGTCTGAATCAGGAAACCACCCTGTAACAGGACCGGCTGCGAAAAGAATGGAGATGAGAGCTGGTAACGCCACAGAATCGAACCCTCTGCCGGATCAATGCCATAGAGGAGGCCCCCGATATCGCCTACGACCACAACACCATTTGGCAAAGCCAGTGCTCCGCAATCGGATGGCTCATCAATTGCAATCCGATGTAGCTCGCTGCCATTGAAATCATAGACACGGACTCGTGCATCTCTGCCTGCGATAACAATTTTTCCATCGGGACTGGTTACAATGGCAGGTTGGCTGAAGCCTGCAGGATCACCCGGTTTTCGCTGGTCCACATCAACCGACCAGACCCTCTGAATTGCTCTGGAACTCAGCCAGAATCCATCACCGGACAGGCCCGCGCAACAGGATAGTGTCACTGCCAGGAGTAGAAGCCCCAGCCGCCTTACCAGGCCATAAATCATCAGTTCGCAGTACCCAGCTCAGCGAGCATACCTTCAATTCTGTCCTTGAGAAAAGTATCGTTTGAATTTGCATCAAGTGCCTTTTTCAAATGCATCACCTTCTCTTCTGCATCACTTGCAGCCTCAGCCATCAGGTAATGGCGCAGCTGTTCATACTGTTTGCCGACAGGTTCAGAGAGCAGACCCCTGGCTTCATCAACCCTTGCGTTTGAAAGATACCACTCTGCAAGATCAAGACGTGCCTGCCATGCCAGCTCAGCAGTTGAGTCATCACCATAAATCAGAGCCTTCAGATGGGTTTCTCTATCTCCCAGCCTGGCCAGATAGAGATGGGCCAGTGAAGCATACCCGGTGTTGCCATAATCTTTGATTACCAGCTCCAGCATGGCTCTCTTATCATCATCGCTGGAGGTTACCAATGCCTGATGATAGAGCGTTGCTGCTGAATTTTTCTGTGATTTTCCATGTTCAATCCAGAGGCTTGTACCAAGCAGAGCAATCAGCACTGCCACAGCTCCTGCAATCAGCATCTGACGGTTATTTTGTGCCCAGTCAACTAACTGGGCTGTGTGCATATCGCGCTTCAGCTCTTCCATTTCAGCAGCAAATGCTGAGTCATTCTCCTGCTCAGGGGTTGCAGGCTTATTTTTCGATCTCTTGGTTGTATCGTTCACAGCATCTTCCTCAATGAATTTCATTTGCGGTATTCCAGCTCATCTCTGCCTGCGACCCGATGAAAGGCCGTCAAAATCATGCACCCGGTACCTGATTTATGAACAGAGCCAAAACCACACTTTTGGCCTTGTGTCTCTCTGAACAGGAGAAAATGTCCGGTTCAGAGACAAATCTAAAAAGGCGTTGCAAGCTAGGGTTGTGCCCGGCTCTGTCAATCCGGCAGCGTATCAGAGGCCGCTTTCCTCTCAAAAATAATGGTTAGAACGCTCTGCACAAGTGCAGCCATCGGGATAGCAATGAAAACACCGAGCACACCCCAGAGGCTCCCAAAAACAAGTACCGCAACAATAATGGCGATGGGATGAAGGTTGACCATTTCAGAAAATATCCATGGCACAAGAATGTTGGCATCAACGATCTGAATCAGCGTGTAAGCCAATATCCCATAGAACATCATCTCTGACCATCCCCACTGGAAAAAAGATAGTAAAATCACGGGTATAGTAACAACTGCAGCTCCAACAAAGGGAATCCAGACTGAGATGCCGGTCAGGGTTCCAAGCAGCAACGCATAGTCATGCCCCATCACTTCATAAGCCACCCACATCGCCACACCGACAATAACTGACTCCCATACTTTCCCGCGAATATAGTTGCCAATCTGAATATCCACTTCGCTCCAGACTCTTTGCAGAAGGGAGCGCTCCTGTGGCAGAAAAC